>JBBIUW010000606.1:0-1993 GCA_037440045.1 Sphingobacteriaceae bacterium | reverse complement strand
CCCACTTAGCGTCAATGGTTTTACGTAAAATATTACCTAGTACAACATTCCAAAACGACCATAATAAAAAACTCCCTTCTTGCCCTTCCCAAAAACAAGACATGATATACTGCATTGGCATACTATTATTACTATGTTGCCATACATACGCATATTCGTAAAAATGATTAAACAACATATAAAACAATGTTGCAGCAATACCAATAACTGAAAAAGAATGAATTGAAAAACTTAATCGTGCAAATTTTTTCCAATCAGATGTGAGTTCTTCTTTAGAATAAAAATAATATCCAACAGCTGCCATTAAAGCTGCCACTAAAGATAATACAACAAAGGCATTACCTAATTGCCCTGCCCATAAATGCTCGCCAATGTATACTGTTTTATCCAAAAGATATAATTTAAGAACTGTTAAACTTGAGGTTTACCGTCGTTGTACTTACTAGGACATTTCATTAAAATTTCATTTGCATGAAATTCATCACCCTGCATTTTTCCAATTAACACTATTTGTTCTGACTTTTGAAAATCTTGAGGAACACTTTTATGCAAAACCACTTTCTTCTCAATGCCTTTATTATCAACCATCATAAACGAACATTCATCTGCATTAATTTTTGGATCGTATTGAACAGGAACAGTTTTATCAAGTTTACCTACAACATGATATTCCGTATCTGGATTAGCAGTTGCTTCTGCGAAATCAGAATAAGTTGCGCTACTTTGAAGAGATGTAAAAATAACACCAATTGCAACGGCAATTACAATTATTCCTAGGATATGAATCTTTTTCATTTTATATTATTTTTCTAATTTTCTTAGTTTAATATCAATATATACTAAATAGCTGATTAAGCATACAAATACAATAGATATAACTGATATTACAACATAAATTTTTCCTTCACTTCTAAAAGTGTCTGCCATTGCTGGCTCTGCAACAGTTTGTGCTTTTCCTAGAAAAGGAGTTAATATACTTACTAAGAATAAAATTATTTTATTGTTCATTTTTGTGGTGAATTAAAATGGCTAATCGTTTTTTAACGTCTAATACCCAAAGGCTTAATAAAACCCAGCCTATAACGGCTGGATAAAAAACCATGCGCATATTACTATCTAAATCATATTTCCCAAAGGCTGGATTTCCTCCATTTCCAGGATGTAACGAATCTGTTAAACGAGGTAATATCATAATAAATACAAACATCATTACAAACGCAAAAATATTATATACAGCTGCTATTCTTGCGCGTTTTTGTTCATCATCAATAGAACTTCTTAAAATAAAATAAGCTAAGTAAATCAACACCGCGATGGCAACACCATTTAATTTAGGGTCTTGAAAAGTCCACCATGTACCCCAAGTAAACTTTGCCCACATTGAACCAGTTAATAATCCTGGCAAGGCAAAAAACAAACCTGTTTGAGCAGCTTGATTACTTATAATATCATTATGTAAATCATTTTTAGATAATTGCTTGATAGCATATACTACTGAATAACCCATTTGAAAAAGCATTGCAAACCAAATTGGCACATGATAATACACGTTTCTAATTGTTTCATTCAAAATATCTAAATGCGGAACAGGACCTAACATACCCCACACCAACGTGTAAAGAATAAGAAGAGCTGCCAATATTTTCCACCATTTTATCATATATACTTTATTCTTTCCAAAGGTAATTAAATAATAGCGATGCCAAAGCTACAACTACAAAATTTAGCATGATTAAAATAAGTAAATATTTATAGCTCACGCTCCAAGCTAAACCATCAATAGCATGTTTACTTAGCTTAACCGAAACAAGCAATAAAGGCATTAAAACCGGAAAGCTTAAAATAGCCATCAAACTAATATTATTATTGGCTTTTGAGGCAATAGCACTCATTAAACTTAACACTCCCGAAAATGCTGAAGAACTGAATAATAAAGCTAATAAAAACATACTCATATCCTGAACCATACTTCCCACAAACCATGAGTAAAAAA
>JBBIUW010000605.1:0-1995 GCA_037440045.1 Sphingobacteriaceae bacterium | reverse complement strand
AGGCTAAAAGCTTTATATTCATGATTTATTTTAGAATAACTAAATCAGATAAGTTTTCGTGTTGTTTTTTTTCTGAAATGGTAACCTCTCTCATTTCAATTTTTGGATTAGAGCGGTTTGAGGCGCTTGAGTCTTCTCCAATCACATAAATTTTATAATTTCCTTTTTGCAAGTAATTAAATTTAAACGAGCCATCATAAGACGTTTTAACCGTATTGCCTACTGTAGTTTCATTACCATAAATGATATAAACAGTTTCTCCTGGCAAATAATATTCAGATGTTAGTAAGCTAAAAAAGGCGTCGTAATTTTTTACATATACTTTACCTTCAATGGATGCAAAACCTCCTTCTCCAGGTTCTTTTTTGCAGGATAATAGCAATGCAGTAGCTATAACCACAAGGGAGCTAATTTTTTTCATAGTTTTAAAAATTATTTATAATGTTAAATAATAGTTAAATGTAATTAATTTTTATTTTATTTAATTATTTTGTCCTCCTTATATAAGATTAATAGTATCATTGTAAAAAGTAAATATGAGTAACAGGATAAAACATATCTTTATTTTTATGTTCGTATTCAGTGTTTTTTCGTTAACACTGCAAGCGTCTGTTATGAGTTTATGTAAGGAAAACAAAGTGTTTAAAAGCCAAAACTCTCCTTTAACAGAGGAAGAATCACATGATGCTGACGAAGATGCAGATGAAATAATATATATAGGTAACGAATTATCATCTTTAAATTCAGGGTTGTTAATTTCTATGGTTTGGCCACAGCTCGAGTCTAATTATTTTTCTTACACACGGTCAATTCCTATTCCACCTCCCAAATTTTAATTTAATATATGTAAGTGCATTTTGCACTCCGAACTAATATTAATTAAATTAAAATTTCAAAAAAATTTATGATTCAAAAAAACATGTTAGCCGATATTAAATCGGGTACAGTAGTATTTTTAGTAGCATTACCTTTATGCTTGGGTATTGCTATGTCTTGCGGAGTCCCTTTGTTTTCGGGTATAATTGCAGGTGTTGTGGGTGGTATTTTAGTAACTGTGTTTAGCGGCTCTAAATTTAGTGTTTCAGGACCAGCCGCAGGATTAACAGCTATTGTAATTACCTCTATTGCTCAGCTTGGTAGTTATGAAGCGTTTTTAGCAGCTGCGATATTTGCTGGTGTTATGCAAATTATTTTAGGAATCCTTAAGGCTGGAAGCATAGGTAATTATATACCAAATGCAGTTATTAAAGGAATGTTGGCAGGGATAGGGATTATCTTAATTATTAAACAAATACCGCATTTGTTTGGTTATGATAAAGATCCAGAAGGTGATGAGCAATTTATACAAATAGATGGTGAAAATTCGTTCACAGAATTAGTGCATATGGTTAATTTTGTAACTGTTGGAGCTGTTATTATTGGGGTAGTCTCTTTCCTAATTTTAATCATTGCAGAAAAACCATTTTATAAAAAAGATAAAATTTTATCTAACATACCAGGTCCTTTATTGGTAGTTATTTTCGGAGTATTATTAACTATTGCTTTTAAAGGATACCCTTTATTATCAATTGACTCTCAGCATTTAGTGAATCTTCCAACTATTTCATCTTTCGAAGATTTGAATAATAATTTAGTATCTCCAAATTTCAGTTTTATCACACAATCAAAGTTTTGGATGATTGTATTTACACTAGCAGTTGTTGCAAGCTTAGAGACTCTATTAGGAATTGAAGCCGTTGATAAACTTGATCCAGAAAAAAATGAGTCTAATACAAATAAAGAATTAGTTGCTCAAGGAATTGGCAACATAGTATGTGGCGCTTTAGGAGGGTTGCCTGTTACATCAGTGATTGTTAGAAGTTCAGCAAATATAAATGCTGGAGCTAAAACTAAAACGGCTGTTATTTTACACGCAATCTTGCTATTAATTAGTGTTTTATTATTGCCTGATTTATTAGCACTTATTCCAAATGCATGTTTGGCAGCTATCTTAAT
>JBBIUW010000604.1:0-1996 GCA_037440045.1 Sphingobacteriaceae bacterium | reverse complement strand
TGGAAGGTGTAAGAAAAAGTAAACGATGGAAATATTTTTATATCGGATTATCAATTGGTTTGCTAATCGGATTTTTGAGTTGTTATATGCTATTTATTATTTATTTAAAAGTTTGATATGGAAAAAGTACAGATGTAATTGAAAACATGTTACTGAACGAACACGAACAAGTAATGTTTTGTAGCGATAAAAAAACTGGATTAAAAAGTATTATTGCAATACATGATACCACATTAGGTCCCGCTTTAGGTGGTTGCCGTATGTGGAGCTATGTATCCGAAAAAACGGCTTTACTAGATGCGTTAAGGCTATCAAGAGGCATGAGTTATAAAGCTGCTATCAGTGGTTTAAATTTAGGTGGAGGGAAAGCCATTATTATTGGTAATAGTGCTACTTTAAAATCCGAAAAATTGATGCGTCGTTTTGGTCGCTTTGTAAACAATTTGGGAGGAAAATATATTACAGCTGAGGATGTTGGGATGACAACTCGCGACATGGAATTTGTAAGAATGGAAACTCCTCATGTGGTTGGCGTTCCTGAACACATGGGTGGTAGCGGTGATCCTTCTCCAATTACTGCTGAAGGGGTTTTAGTGGGTATAAAAGCTTCATTAAAACATCAATTTGGTAGCGATGATGTAAAAGACAAAAGAATTGCCATTCAAGGTTTGGGTCATGTAGGCGAATACCTATTAAAGTCATTAGTAAAAGAAGGTGCAATTGTTTCTATTACTGATATTAATGAGGTAAAAATAAAAGAATTAGTCAAAGAATATAAAGTAAAAGCTGTAAGTCCTGATAAAATCTACCAAGAAGATATGGATGTTTTTGCACCTTGTGCATTAGGTGCTATTATAAATAACGAAACCATTGAACAGTTAAAATGCAAAATCATCGCCGGTTCTGCTAATAATCAATTAGCAGATGAATTATACCACGGTAATTTATTAAAAGACAAAGGTATTTTATATGCACCTGATTTTTTAATTAATGCAGGTGGTTTAATGAATGTTTATTCTGAAATGAATGGCTATAACAAAAATCATGTAATGGCAATGGTAAATAATATTTACACCATCTGTACAGATATTTATAAACGAGCAAATCAGGAAAATATCTCAACAGCTATCATCGCTAAGCAAATGGCCGAAGAACGTATAAAAAATATTAAAGAAATTAAAAACGGATTATAAAAATTAAGAATATGATAAATTCATTTAAAAACAGACATATAGGTACAAATATTGACGAAAGAGAATTAATGCTTCAAACAATTGGCGTTGAGTCTATGACTCAATTAATAAATGAAACAGTTCCTTCTGATATCCGCTTAACTAAGTCAACGCAATATTCTGAAGCTATGACAGAAGCTGACTATTTATATCATATAAAAAATATTGCTAATAAAAACCAACTATTTAAAAGTTATATAGGATTAGGGTATTACAATACCATTACACCTTCTCCAATTCTTAGAAATATTTTTGAAAACCCAGGCTGGTACACCGCTTATACACCATATCAAGCAGAAATTTCGCAGGGTCGTTTGGAAGCTTTATTAAACTTCCAAACAATGGTATCAGATTTAACAGCTATGCCTATCTCAAATTGTTCTTTATTAGATGAGGCTACTTCTGCTGCTGAGGCTATGAATATGTTTTTTAATAGTCGCAATCGTAACCAAATACAGCAAGGAGTAAATAAATTTTTTGTTTCTGAGAACTGTTTTCCACAAACAATTGATGTTGTAAAAACGAGGGCTACACCACTTGGTATTGATGTGGTAATTGGTGACGAATTCAAATTTAAATTTGATGAGTCATTTTTTGGTGTATTAATTCAATACCCTAATATAAAAGGTGAAATACATGACTACTCTCAATTTACCGAAAATTCCCACGCTAAAAATATACAAGTTTGTGTAGCAACAGATTTAATGGCATTAGCACTCATTACACCTCCCGGCGAATGGGGCGCTGATTGTGTTGTTGGTAAC
>JBBIUW010000603.1:0-1998 GCA_037440045.1 Sphingobacteriaceae bacterium | reverse complement strand
ACAATTGTATCATTACCTATTCTATGGCAAATTCCTCCAACATAAATAGAATTATCTATCGTATCATGATAAATTGCTTGAACAGAATTTTTGAGTAAAGAATCTGCTTTTACCCAATTAGCCGTTTGACCTTGCAAATAGCAATGTTTAAACACCAATAATACAAAAGCTAGATTTAATATTTTACTCATGATTGTTTAATTAAACAGGGCAGTTAAAAACAGCCCTGTTATAAATTTAGTGATTAATAATAACTTTTTGACTTTTGTTTAAATTTTCGCCAGTTAATTTAACAAAATACATGCCCGTGCTAACATGGCTTAAATTTAAAGAAAGGTCTTCGTAAGAATTTGTATTTATTGGTTTAGAAATAATTTCTTTACCTTGTATATCAAAAACTTGAATGTTTAATTTTTGATTGTTTTTAACAAGTTTTTCATCTATCATAAAATACACCATGCCATTAGAAGGATTTGGATAAACTAAAAATCCATCTTCATCATTTTTCACCAATTCTTCAACTAAAACTGGTGTTAATCCCAAATCAAATTGTGCCAAAAAACCATCTTGACTAAAATTACCTTCTAAATAAGGTTGATAATAAGCTCCTGGATAGGTTATTAAATCTGCACTCCATGGAAAATTATTATAACTCCATGTTTCACCTCCAATGTAAACATTCATATTTGATGTTGTTATTCCATAGGCATAATCATCTGAGCGATACCCAGTAATACTAGTATTACCACCAAAATATGTTGACCATACTTTGGAAAAATTAGACATACCATCTAAAGCAATAACAACAGCATCATAATCATTTCCACCAGCAGTATTTTCTAATTGTGTTTGATTGTATGCTCCAGTATATGGTACATTTAAAAAATCAGTGCTTTTACTTGCTCCAGCAATAAATAATGTGCCCGCTCTACCAAATTCCATATCATCAATTTCGTCTATATTTGAACCACCAACAAAAGTTGTCCACGTTTTTTGATTACTTGTATTAAAACCTGCAATAAAAGCATCTTGAGTGCCACCAAGACTATTATCATTTATTGAATTTGTATTTCCATTGCTTTGAATTGGAAAAGACAAATTATCACTTTTTGTTATTCCCGATAGATATGTATATGTTAATACATTAGATGTTTTTGATGATGCAGGACTACCTTCTGAAATTTCTATGGCATTTGCAACATCTAAATTTGCTCCACCAACAAAAGTGCTCCATTTCAACTCTAAACAATTATTGAATTTTGCAACAAACGCATCGGCAGTGCCGCCGCCAAAACTTTGTTGGTAGTCATTTGAAAATTCTCTTTGTACTGGAAAATTTGCATTATTATAGGCTTGCACGCTACCAGTAATAAATAACTCGTTTGCAGAGTTAACCTTTAAGTCGTAAATTACTGTTGTATCTATACCAAAAGTTGTAGCCCAAACAAGTTGGTTTGATGCATCAAATTTTGCAATAAATGCAGGCTGAGCGCTATGTTTATATTGTGAATAAACAGTGCATCCAGTACTTGGAGTTACATTTGGAAAGCCTGACCCCGCATCAGTTTCTGTAGTCCCACCAATATACACATCTCCATTTTGAGCAACATCAACTGTGTTTATACTAATATGTGTATTAAAATTATTTCTGTGTTGTAGTTTATGTTTTAAATTATGTAACAATATTATGAATTTTAGTTATTGCTTTTACATAGATTAAATAAATGTTTTTTAAAAATTCACTCAATAAAATAATATGTATAATTTATATATCTTTTTGTTTGGCAAGTTAAATGGTATTTTACCTATTGTCAATACGTATAAATACCTGTTTTTTATCTAAGTAGTACTACTTAGTTTTAGATAAGTAGTGCTCGTCAATTTCTAAGTAGTTAATTTTGGTAAATCATTGATTAACAACATGTTTTATTATTCCAACTTTACAAGTAATAGCTAAACAGCCATTGCAAAAACATGTAAACTGTTCATTTTTTTAAT
>JBBIUW010000602.1:0-2003 GCA_037440045.1 Sphingobacteriaceae bacterium | reverse complement strand
CTAACCTACAAAATAGTGCTATGAAATTAAGAATGATGCCTGTAGAAAATATTTTTAATCGTTTTCCTCGAATGATAAGAGACATTGCCAAAAACCTAAATAAAGAAATAGATTTTTTTATTGAAGGTGAAGACACTGAAATGGATAGAACTATTATAGATGAGATAGGAGACCCTTTAGTACACTTATTAAGAAACTCAGCAGATCATGGAATTGAATCTCCAGAACAACGCTCAAATGTAGGAAAAAATCGTACTGGGACAATAAAGCTAATTGCAAAACATGAGGGTAACAGTGTTTTGATAATAGTTGAAGATGATGGTGATGGAATAAATGTTGAAAAAGTAAAAGAAAAAGCTATTGAAAAGGAAATTATTACTAAAGAACAAGCTTTAGCAATGTCAAATGATGAAGCCTTACAAATAATTTTTATGGCTGGATTTAGCACCATGGAAACAACTACAGAGCTTTCTGGTCGTGGAGTAGGAATGGATGCTGTGCTATCAAAAGTAAAATCTTTGGGTGGGATTATTTTAATAAACTCACAAAAAGGAGTGGGAAGTAGATTTACAGTAAAACTACCCTTAACACTTGCCATTATGGAAGTTTTGATTGTCCGTTTATCAAATGAGCTATATGCTATTCCTATATCTTATGTAGAAGAAGTAAGAGAAATTGTGCCTAATGAAATAAAACATATTAACAATGTAAAAGTAACTATTGTAAGAGATAAAACCATACCTTTGGTAGAATTAAATAAATTATTGAATGTTCCAGAAAAACCCAAAGACCTAAATTTGGATTTTTCCGAATCTGAGCCTGATTTTCAAGAATTATTACCCGTAATAATAGTAAGAACAGAAGAAGGTAATAAAACCAGTGGTTTTTTGGTTGACTCAATTGTGGGACAAGATGATGTGGTAATAAAACCACTAAGCAAAATAGCTTCTGATAAAAAAGAGTTTATTGCAGGGACAGCAAATTTAGGTGATGGAAACTTAGCATTAATTTTAAATGTTACAAATATTACCTAACACTTGCCCAGATTTTTGTTTAAATATAAAATGGTAGATTAATTTATTTCACTAGGAGTGTCGGAACAATGGTAAAAAAATTTCAATTAAAAAAATTTCTTGAAAGCAAACAACTTTTGAAAGTTATTGCTGGTATGGAAAACTTTGATCAAGATAATATAAAAGCTGTTGTAACAGCGGCTAACCTTGGTAAAGCACAAGCTGTTGATATTTCAGTTGATTCTGAAAATATTGCTTGGGTAAAAGAAAATCACACCAGATTAATCGTTTTTGTTTCTTCTTTAAGCGTTTCTATGCTAGAAAAAGCTAAATTCTGGGGAGCTGATGTTCTTGAATTAGGAAACTTTGATTCACTTTATGCTCAAGGAAAAAGCATAAGCAAAGAAGAAGTTATTTCTTTAACAAGAGAATTAAGAGCTGCTGCTGGTGAAACACCTATTTGTATTAGTATTCCTGGAAACTTAAGTATTGACGAACAAGTATTCTTAGCAGTTCAAGTTCAAGCTGCTGGAGCTGATTTACTTCAAATTGAAAATCTTGTGTATGAAAGTGAATACTCAAATGCTTCAGCTATTGCTAAAGCAGTAGAAATTCCTGTTATTCTTAGTGGTAAAATTGACGCTGAAAAAGCTAAAAAAGCTATGGATACAGGAGTTAATGGTATTGGTATTGGTGCTGCTATCAACTCAAAACCATCTTTACCTTTAATGGTTGAAGAAGTTAAAGCTACTATGAGTGCAATGAACAAAACTGAAATACTAGCTTAAAACTAAAAACGTATAGAACTCTCAAAAAGGGGCTTGATTAATCAAGCCCCTTCCTATTTGTATTTTTTTCTTATGTTATCTAATAAAACTCTCAAATCTGAATACTTTTGTATCCTTTTATCAGGTTCTCTATTTAATAAGGTATACAAAATAAATTTTAATTCTTCTGGAACATCGCTAGAATCTATTTTTAAACTAAAAT
>JBBIUW010000601.1:0-2009 GCA_037440045.1 Sphingobacteriaceae bacterium | reverse complement strand
ACCAATCAATTACAAGAAGAAGGTTCAAAATTACATTTCAATGAAGATGTAACATTAGTAAAAGAGCTTTTCTCACAATATAAAAAAGAAGACATTTTAGTAATTTACACACCTGCGGTTCCAAAGGATCATGCAGAGTTTGTGTATTTACAAGAAAACGGCTATCAATTACAAAAGCGTGCCTGGGTATTAGGAGAGATCACCAAACAATTCAGAACTATTGCCATTGCAGGTACTCATGGTAAAACTACCACAACCACTTTAGTAACTCATATTTTAAAAACAGCCGGCATCAATTGTTATGCATTTTTAGGTGGCATCTCTCAAAACTATAAAACCAATTTATTATTGGGAAATGCTAACGATAAGGATGCTTACGTAGTGGTAGAAGCTGATGAATACGACCGTTCGTTTTTAACATTGCATCCTTATATCACCGTTATTACAAGTGTTGACGCGGATCATTTGGATATTTATGGAGATAAAGATGCCATGCATCAAACTTATACTCAGTTTGCTAGTCAGGTTCAAAAAGATGGTTTTTTGATTGTTAAAAAAAATGTTGATAACGATTTGAACCTCAAGGTTAAACGCCTCATCTACTCACTAAATTTAGATACGGAATATTCTGCCGATTCTATACACATTTCTGATGGTGAATTTTGTTATAACATCAAGAGTCCTATAGAGCCTGTAAGCAACGTAGCCATTGGGTTACCGGGTTTACACAATGTAGAAAATTCGATTGCAGCAGTTGCTGTTGCACAACAATTAGGTATTAAGGGCGATGTTATAAACAAAGCCTTGCGTTCTTTTAAAGGAGTGAAACGAAGATTTGATTACCGAGTAAAATCAAAATCGGTTGTGTACATAGATGATTATGCTCATCATCCAGAAGAATTGAGAGCTGCCATTACCGCAGCAAAACAATTATATCCGGATAAACAAGTAACGGGCATTTTTCAACCTCATCTATTTTCACGCACCCGCGATTTTGCTGATGGCTTTGCAGAGAGTTTAGATTTGTTGGATGTGTGTGTGTTGTTAGATATCTACCCTGCTCGTGAAAAACCCATTGAAGGTATCAATTCGCAAATGCTGTTAGATAAAATGAAAAGCACAAATAAATTTTTAGTAAAAAAAGAAAACGTGCTGGATTTTTTAAAAACACATTCACCACAAGTAGTCATGACATTAGGTGCTGGAGATATAGACACGTTGATTTTGCCGATTGAAGAGTTATTGAAAGAGAAGTTGGAAAAATAAAGTTTTGAAACGTTCCGTCATTGCGAGGGAGGAACGACCGAAGCAATCTGTTTTAGATTGAGATTGCTTCACTACGTTCGCAATGACGAGTACAAAAACAAAAATGAAAAAATTAAATTTTAGAAAAATATTAGTCATCGTTCTTTGGATTATTGGATTATCAGGTCTATTTGCGTCTTTAGCATTTGCTACAGGCAAAGAAAAAAACGTAATAGCCGAAAACTTGTTGGTAACAGTAAACAATAATGACTTGAATACTTTTATTGACGAAGAAGATGTAAAAGAGTTTTTTAAAGACAGAAACGATTCGATTTTACATACCTCGTTAAAAAACATTGACGTTAATGGATTAGAAAAAGCTTTAAATTCTCATCCAGCTGTTGAAAATGCCGACATTGCAGTAGATATAAATGGGGATGTGAGTATTGATGTTACTCAACGTACACCACTAGTTAGAGTTATTAACTTAGATGGCGAAAGTTATTACATTGATACCAAATCAAACTTAATGCCTTTAAGCGATAAATACACAGCGCGTGTTATTGTTGCTACAGGATATATTGTTGAACCATTTGCTTCTCGCTACCAGTTTCCGGTAACCACGATTGCAAATCACGAAATATTTAGCAAAGTAAGTGTACTCGATGATATTTATAATATCTCCACATTTATTGCAAAAGACTCTGTTTTGGCAAGCCTGATACATCAAATAAATGTAACACCCGATAAAGAGTTGGAATTAT
>JBBIUW010000600.1:0-2011 GCA_037440045.1 Sphingobacteriaceae bacterium | reverse complement strand
ATTATAGTACGGATAACACAACTGAAGTTGGCCGCCAATTAGGCATTAAGCATGTAATTCGTCATGAAAAAAACAAAGGATACGGTGGAAATCAAAAAACATGTTATGATAAAGCACTTGAGTTAAATGCTGATATTGTAATCATGTTACATCCTGATTATCAATATACTCCTAAGTTAATACACAGTATGAGCTATATTATTGCTAATGAATTATTTCCAGCAGTATTTGGGTCTCGTATTTTAGGAAAAGGCGCATTAAAAGGCGGTATGCCAATGTATAAATACATTTTTAACCGTTGTTTAACTCTTACTCAAAATATATTAATTAATCAAAAGTTAAGCGAGTATCATACAGGATACAGAGCATTTAACCGTGAAATTTTAGAAACAATTTCTTACCACGAAAACTCTGATGATTTTGTATTTGATAATCAAATGATTTCCCAGATTTTTTATGCTGGGTTTCAAATAGCTGAGATTACATGCCCTACTAAATATTTTCCAGAAGCAAGTTCTATTAATTTTAGAAGAAGTGCTAAATACGGAATGGGAGTACTTGGCGTTTCGTTTACACATTTTTTCAATAAATTAGGTTTAGCTAAAAACAAAATTTATAAACTCAAAAAATAAAATTATATCATGAGATTTTTTAACATAGTTACGATATTTACTCTAGTCGTAGCTATGACTTCTTGCAAATCTTGTGACGATAAAAAAACAGAAGAGGAGGTTCCTCCAGCATCTAATGGAACTGTTACTGTACAACAAGCATATGGTTTTGGTGTACTAAACAAAGTAAAAGGTATTTGGGATGGACCAGTATCTTCCACTACACCATTAGGTGGATATCCAGAGTGGATTGTAGATTTTAGACCAATTTCAGAAAATCAAATTTCTGCAAAAAACGAGTTAGATACTGCAAACGATATTTTTATGTCGTTTTTTATTGCCAAATACAATAATCAATTAAGAGTAGGTTTTAGAAACGGAGGCTCTTTTGTAAACATGAAACGTGTATCTTATTTTTTAGCATATAGTGTTTCTGAAACATCTTCTCAATCGTATTATAGATTCTCTGAAATTATAAAAGGTAAAAGTAAAGCCTATACAGAAGTTATAAGAAAAGGAGATAGCTTAATTATCAAATCTACACTAATAAATACAACACTCTTCCAAGTGCTACGCCACATATGACTTGGCTTGCAAAATTACAGGATACTACTTCTGCATCAGCATCAACAGCTGCTTTTGGATTTCCAAAAAATACTATGTCTATTGATTTTTCAAATACGTTTGTAGCGCAAACAGAAGCTGTTATTATTCTACTTCTGGTGTTCCTGCTGGCGATCCTTATCCAGAAACAGCTCAACCGTATTTAGGAAAAACAACTATTAATTATACATATGATGCTACACATGTGCCAGTTGCTAGTAAAAAAGTGTTATTAATAGTGATGGCACAACCTTTATTTACTGGATTTACACCTAATTTAGCTAATTTAAAATATCGTTCAAGATATGTTATTTTAAATGCCAATGATCAAAGTTTTGTATTTAATTATATGCATCCAGGTACATATTATGTATATGCTTTATACGATAATGATGGTAATTTAACGGCGAGTAGCGGCGATTGGTTAAGCACTACTAATACCACGTTTACATTAAGCGCTTTAGGAACAACTACTGCAAATACTCAAATCAACTTTACAATACCTTAAAAATAAAATTAAACATAAAAAAAGCCACTAATAAGTGGCTTTTTTTATGTGCTCCCACCTGGAATCGAACCAGGCACCTACTGATTATGAGTCAGTTGCTCTAACCGAATGAGCTATAGGAGCAATGTGTCAATCTTTTGCTCTAACCGTCCCGATAACTATCGGGAAATCTATAGGAGCAATTTAGGTTGCAAAAATATATATTTGTAGCACATAAACAAAATATTGTGAGCGAAATAAAAAATATAATTTTTGATTTAGGGGGAGTGATTGTTAATCTTGACATTCC
>JBBIUW010000599.1:0-2012 GCA_037440045.1 Sphingobacteriaceae bacterium | reverse complement strand
CTCTCCCGAGCTCAAGCTCCCCCTCGAGAACGCAACGTAATTGCGTTTTCAAGACGCTATCTAATTATCGACAACAGCTTCTGCTGCATTGATTTGCCGATGCCCTCCGATGCCAGCGTCGATGCCAACGTCGATGCCAACGTCGAACAACAACAACAACAACGTTTTGTTTGTTTGTTTTCATTGTTATTTTTGAAACGTACAATCTCAGCATCTAATACTTTAGGACGTTTGATTGGTTCAGAAAAAGCTTCTTTACCATGGAAGGTATCAGAAGAAGTACTATCACTAGTTCCACCTGTATTCCATTGATAACCATAGTTTCTGTTCAAATCAACACCAAGAGTTTCATTTGGTCCTATGTCTTTGTTATCATTTTTATTTTTTCTCCAGTTTTGACCTTTTTCAGCAAGTGTGTGTCCATCCGGATTAACCATAGGAACTACCCAGATTTCTGTGGTATCAAGCATGTTTTTGATATCAGGGTTTTTGTCATAGTTTTCTAGTAAGTGTTTAATTAATTTTAAAGGAATTTCAACTGTTACTAGTTCTCTTGCATGATGGTTACCAAAAAACACAATACCTGGTTTTTTACTTCCATCACCTTTACCTGTTAATTGAATTGCCCAGATATCTCTATTAGCAAGACCTTTTTTCTTTTCCCAAGTATCTCCAATGTCATATAATTTTGACAAAGTAGGATATTTTGTAGAAAGATCTTTTAGTTCAGCAAGGGTTTGTTCATAGGTATGATAGCCTTTGTCAAAGTTATTTCTAGCAGAAAAACCTTCTTTAGGGCTTAACATTTCGATTTTTAGAGAAAGGTTCTTTTTTAATCTTCCCATTACTTTTGCATTAGCTTGACCAATAACAAAATTATCTTGAACTGTCCAAACATCCATACCTAGTTCATTTAAACTTGTTAGTTGTTTTTTGTCAGTATAAAATATTTTTAATATGGTATAACCTGTTTCTTCAAAACTTCTGCTAGTAAGAAATCCTTTTTCACTTGATAAAGCTTCCACTTGATTAGGAAATATTTCTTCTTGTTGTACATTGTTAGAACACGCTACAGCTAGTGCTGATATTACTCCTGCCAAAAATATGGAGGATACTTTGGTTAATCTTTTCATCAATTAGCTCCGATGTTTTTGCTATTCATATTTTAAACTGAACTATTCCAAAGTTAGGTATGAGTTTTTTAACTCTTTTTAGTAATATTAAAGACTAAGAAAAAGATAACTAGTTATTGGTTGTTATAAACACTCAACACTTTTATTCTTATTCATTATCAACCTTTATCACAATAATTATCATTCTAACAAAGGTTTTGATGTCTTAACATCTCTCTATCATCTGTTAACTTGGACTAAGCCCACGCTATTACATAATATTAACTCTTTTATAACCTAAAATCAATTATTATGGTTTTTTGGTAACAAAATGTATAATCAAAATAAATAAACTAGTTTTTTGATAGTAGGAGAATTTATGTTTTGTATTAAATGTGGAACTGAAATGCAAACTAAGAAGTGTGTTTGTGGTTATGAACATTTTGAAAATGCCCTTTCTGTTGCAATTGCCCTAGTAACTATTATAAAAGATGGTAAAAACTATTTGTTAGGTGTAAAAAGAAACATTCCTCCTTTCATTGATGGTGTTGCCTTACCAGGTGGTTTTCAAGAAATAGAGAATGTAGTTCATACCGCTTTGAGAGAGTTAAGAGAAGAAACTGGTATTGTACTTTCTGATGCTCCTAATGCTTTTGAAGATAAAGTTTATGTAAAAACCACCCCAGATGGCAGAAGAAATTTGATTTTTTTAAAGTATCAAAAACCGCTTAATTTTGAAGATATTGATTGGTCTTTTACTTCAAATGAAACTAAAGGCTTAGTTTTGGTTGATGAGAATACTGAAATTTGTTTTTCTTTGCACAAAGAAGTTATTGATTTGGTATTGACTTAAAATCTATTTTTCTGCTATTCCATAAGCTATATATTTCCAGTTATCAG
>JBBIUW010000598.1:0-2018 GCA_037440045.1 Sphingobacteriaceae bacterium | reverse complement strand
TCTTCACGGTGCTAGCTTTCGGTTAGTCAAGCCAATATTTTTAATAATTTCCAAATTACGTTTTCGATGAAGTGCTCGTTTATCCACAGTAATTAAATTAGGCTGATTAAATATTGAAAAGTTAATCTTTCTTCTTTTCATCTTTCAATTCAGTCATTTTTTTAACAAACTGACCATTGACATCAAAAATTAATTCAATTTCCTCTTTCCCTTTTTCAATTTCAGCTTCATAAGTAATTTTACCTGAGTCATCTGTAATTTTAGCAGCTTCTTGAATTTTACTACCTAAATAGTTTTTATTGATGTATTCTTCAACAGAATTTGGCAAGGCAGATATTAAAATCTCTTCTTCTTTTTCAATAAAAGTACCGTCTGGCGAAAAATTAGCCGACATTTCTACTTTATTTATTTTAAACTCCGCTTCAAAATCACCATTTTTTTCTTTTTCCCACTCATCTGCCTTAACGCCATTAAAATGCGTCTGGAAAGATGTAAGCACCGATTTAGGAACTTCATTTTCTTTTACCTTTTGTGCTTTAACAGAATTGATTGCGAATACTGTTATGGCAACTGTAATCATTGTTGTTTTCATTTTCTTATAGTTATTAGTTATGATACAATATTATAATGTGATTCTAAAGTAAATCTAAATTTAATTAAAAGGCATGAGATAAATTAAAAAAGAACTGCTTATCCTCTTTAGAGATTGCATAGTCAAATCTTAAAATTGTATTTACATTCCAAGCAATTCTTAATCCCAATCCTTCCGATACTCTGAAATTATTTAAATAACCTAACCTATTTAAATTATCCCAAACAGCGCCTGCATCAACAAATGGAACTGCACTGAATGCAAAATGTTGTTTTAAAATTTGGCATTGTGCAAATCGATATCGCAATTCTGCATTATTAAAAGTCATTACTCTACCCAAAAATCGACTTTGTTTAAAACCTCTTAAAGTATTAGCTCCACCTAATCCCTCAATACTTCCTTCAGAACTCCATTGATCTTGATATTCGAAAAATGGGCAATCTAAAGCTGAATAACCGAAAGCAATCCTTCCTGCAAAAACTAATTTTTTAAATTGTTTTGGCAGTAATTTTTTATAAAAATTAAAATGAAAAAATGTCTTATTAAAATCATATTTCGAACCTAATGCTTTTAAAGAAAGCTCATTAGTTAATTCCGCAAAAATTCCATTACTTGGATCTGTTTCTAAATCTCTTGTATCCCAAATCAATCCTAATTGTTCTATTGTAACAATTCCTTTTCCTAAACCAGTTATTTTTTTTAAATCATAATCTTGCTGAACTAAAGATTTACCTGCAAATGAAGAAAAATCAACATAGGCAATTTCATAACCTACCAAAGTCCTAAATTTTCCATCTAAAAAAGAACGTTCTCCACTTACATTTAAAACAGCTTCTTTTTTAAAGTAAGTGTTATAAAATTCACTACTTCCTTTAAGTGAATTTTCGTAATTACTATAGGAGGCATTATTAACCACTGCTTGTGTACTATCATGATTAGGATAATATTGAAGTCCTTTTAAAGATTGTACATCCTGACCAAAATATAATAAATTAGGATTAATAATCGCATGAAAATCGGGTTTATTGGTGGCGGCAATATGGCCACCAGTCTGATCAGAGGCTTGATTGCCAGCGGTCATTCGCCGCAACAAATTTGGGTGTCCGATACGGCACCGGCAGCTTTACAAGCTCACGCCGATCAACTGCATGTCAATATTTCCACCAACAATGAAACCGTCGTCGGCGAAGTCGAAGTCGTGGTTCTGGCCGTCAAACCGCAAATTCTGCGCGAAGTAGCCCAACAAATCGCCCCTAGCCTCAAGCAAAAAAATGTGCTCGTGGTGTCGATCGCCGCCGGCATTTCCCAACACAGCCTGTCGCAATGGCTGGGTAGCGAAGTAGCTGTGGTCCGCTGCATGCCCAACACCCCGGCTTTGGTGCAAACCGGCGCTACCGCGTTGCACGCCAACGCCAATGTCGACGGC
>JBBIUW010000597.1:0-2030 GCA_037440045.1 Sphingobacteriaceae bacterium | reverse complement strand
TAAAGGAGGTCCGCAGTACAATATTTTAACTATTGATGGTAATGCAATAAATAAAAATACAAGCTTAGGACTTATGCTTGTGAGTGACAAAAAAGGAGTAAATAGTAGAATTGGAGGAAACGTTTGTTATTCATACAAATTGCAATTTAAAGAAAACATTTTTTTAAAATTAGGTATTTCAATTGGAGCTGTAAATCAATCTATTGATTATTCAAAGGCTGTTATAGAAAACCCTAACGACCCATCTATATTTACAAATTCTCAAAACAAAACAACATTTGATGCAAATGCAGGATTAGCATTTGTATTAAAAAACTTTGAATTTGGCTTAGCTGTTCCCCAACTAGCAAATAATAGAATTGGATATATTAGCGCTAACGATACCCGAACATTTTATACACAGAACAGACATTACATGAGTTCGCTGAAATACAAATTTATATTTCCAAAAAAGAAAGATATTTCCTTGACTCCACAGCTATTAACAAGGTATTTGCCAAATGCACCATTACAATATGATGCAAATGTAAATTTAGATTGGAAAAATAAATTTTGGATTGGAGCTACTTATAAAAACAATTATGCGGTAGGTGTAAACCTAGGAGTAACATTATTTAAAACTTTATCAATTGGCTATACATATGATTACATAACTGGCAGTTTAAATAGATATGTTGGGTTAAGCCATGAAATAATGCTTCATTATACTTTTATTAAAAAGAAAAAAGAAACTAAAACAGAAGAACAAAAAGAAGATGATGAATTAAAAAAATTATCTGATCAAGATTTAAATAAAATATTAATAGAACGTATAGAGAAAAAAGTTGAAGCACTTCTTGATAGAGGCAATGCAACTCAACAAGAAATACATGAGCTTCTTGATGAAATCGCTTCTTTTTTAGACAGTGAATCAACCGATCCATCGCAGGATGTTTTAAAAAAATATTATAATTCTCTTAAAAATCAAGCTCAAGGAGACATTAATGTGTTAGTGAAAGGAAAGATTGTTTTAAGCGATACCCCTAACGATGCTGATTACTCAAAAACAAAAATTACAGTACTAGATGTTGCTACAAAAAAAATAGCTGGAACATCAGTGCCTAACAGAGACGGAAAATACTTTATCATTTTAAAACCAGCTAAAAAATATCAAATTACTGTTGAAAATGAAGGTTATAAAGCGCAAACAAAAATATTTAATCTTTCAGGCTCACCAGAATCCTATGAGATGAGTCAGGAGATTGTTTTATCAAAGTAATCCCTAAACTTTTTAATACTCAAATATTTTTAAAAATATGTTAATAACTATAGCAACTATTTTGTTACTATTACAGTAAAAGAAAAACGGTATTTATCGCTACTTTTAAGACTATAGACTCAACATTATAATATTCGCTCAATCATTATTTAAATACCAAAACGACCTTAGAACTAAAAATATGATTAAAAGAATACAAATATGGACAATAGTGTTATTTTCTTTAATACCGCTTTTTACATATGCTACTCACGTTGTAGGAGGGTCTCTCACTTATGTTTACAATGGAGGTTCAAACTATACCATTACATTAAAATTATATAGAGACTGTGGTCCTGGTACAGCCTCTCTTCCAGGAAGCGTCACAATTCAAATAAAAGACGTTAATGGAAATGCTTTTTCTCCTTCCAAAAACGTCACAATAAATCTTACTTCCGTTACAAACATTTCAGGCTCTTTAGATCCATGCGCTATACCTCCAAATCCTTCTCCATGTGTTGAAGAAGCGGTATATACCACCACTGTAAATAATTTACCACCAAATGCAACAGGGTATCATATGTATTTTCAGATATGTTGCAGAAATGCGAGTGTTTTAAACATTGTAAATCCTGGTGCCGCTGGCGAAACTTTTTATGCCAACATACCAGGCAGTGGTTTTGTTCCAAATAGCGACCCAGTTTTTAACTTATTTCCACCACTTTTTATTTGCGTAAACAAACCTTTTACTTTTAATCATTCTGCAACTGATGCAGACGGAGACTCTTTAGTT
>JBBIUW010000596.1:0-2036 GCA_037440045.1 Sphingobacteriaceae bacterium | reverse complement strand
AACTTTCTTGATATTCAATAAGTTCTTTATAAATATCAGTTTAGGGGGCTCGGGGGATTTCCCCCGCAAGATTGCAAGTGTCGGTCATTTTTGTTGACCGTACACTTGCAATCTTGCAATGTGGCAGTGGAGATTTTTGTGTGCAGGAAAGGGCAGGGAAAATGCCCCATTGAATCATTAAGTTTAAGATTTAAAATGTAACCTGTCCGGCATTTCTATCGGACATTTGAGGATTAATTTATTAACTGTAAACAATATCGGTTATCGTTCCAAGCCCTTGCCGTTATTCTTACGAATATCTTTTAATTGCTTTTCCTTAAAATAATTATCGAGCTGGTCTTTAATATATTTTTGCATTTGTTTTAATGTCACTTTATGACCTTCCTTAAATTTTATCGGCTCCTGTTTATCTAAATCCTCCCAAAAATTGAGTGATTTCAATACCACTATTTCATTAATTGACCGGAATTTAGTTGAACAATAATTAAGTAGCTCTTCCAATGAGTTTTTGTGTAAAATATAATACAAATCGACATAATCTTTCTCAACAGCTCGGCTGGTAATTGCCGATAATTTCATACAGGCAATATCTTCAATTGATGCTATTTTAAAATATTCCGTTTGCACCAATGGTTTTAATTGATCATAGTTATAGCTAAAAAAACTTAGTTGAATAGTTGCATCAACTACACAGGAAACAGTATTCTTTTCCTGTTGGGTTATTGTAAGTTGATGACCTTCAAAAACAGATTCCAGTTTATTAATCAGTTGTTGGGTATCATAGTTTTCCTTCTTGAAAAAATCAAAATCAATACTATCCCTGTGTCCCATTAATAGAGCAAGCCCTGTTCCTCCGGCAAGATAAAACCCTTCATCTGAAAATGTTTTAAAGAGAGGAAGTATTGCTTTTCTTTTGTTATCGAGTATATTCCAGTGGATTTTCATAAATTGGTTTATGCAAAAC
The DNA here is from genome assembly GCA_037440045.1 of Sphingobacteriaceae bacterium. Lineage (GTDB taxonomy): Bacteria > Bacteroidota > Bacteroidia > B-17B0 > Aurantibacillaceae > UBA4416. The sequence continues at coordinate 1,072 of JBBIUW010000596.1, read as the reverse complement.
GGCTTTTTCTTGATGGGAGAACATCATAAATCTGTGACCAGAAGGAAAGTGACTTTCTACTCCACTCTGACTCGCTTGATTTTTTAATAATCTCCTTAATTTCTTTTTCGCTGAAATTCTGCCACATCCATTCAACTGCTTCCATTGTACCCCGATTCAATATATTCATAATTGTAATATAGCGATGTCCTGGAATAGAAAAGTCGATCTTATTGGTATCATAAGACCAAAGACAGACTTTAACAGCTTGGGGTAATTTCATTTTCATTGCTATATTATATCATATCTGTACCTGAAAATCATCGTACAAATGTACACTAATTTACAAATTTAAACAATGAAAAACAAATCACTAAATCTTCACAAGCGTTATAAATAAAGGAGTGTAATAAATATTCTATTCGCAATCCTTTCTTCACTTTAAAAACCCCTTTTCCACTTTTTCATTATTCAATTTGTACTTCTTTCGGATGTATAGAAAATAATCGGATAGTATTTCCTTGATTTCTTTCTTTGAAATTTGTTCTTTATTCACCCTCGTGTAATACGCATAGAATTTTGAATTTGCCATGCTAACGGTTATTTGATTAATGTCTGCGATCAGATGGTAACCGTACAGGTAATTAATGAATTCATAAATAACAGTGTAATGTGATATGGCGTATCTGTTGGATTGTTTGAATAGTAAATAACCCCTGTACTCATCAAGATAATTAACCATTCTGTCATGGAAGCTTCTGGCAGACATTATTTTAGGAATAAAAGTTCACTGCGAAGGTATACTAATATTCAAAATCAAGAAGGTCTTTTAGTTTCATTTCAAAAATTTCTGCAATCTTTCTTAAAATATCAATACCTGAGTTTTGTGTTCCTGCTTCAATGCGTACGATCTGTTCACGTCTTATTCCAACTTCAAAAGAAAGCTGATCCTGCGAAATTTTATTCTGCTTTCTTATTTCTTTAACCCTTTTACCAAGAGCTTTTAAAAATTTCTTATTTGATTTTTTCTTCACATATCAAAATTCATCACATTAAAAAAATAATAGTTACTTATAAGTAACTTTATAAATAT
>JBBIUW010000595.1:0-2036 GCA_037440045.1 Sphingobacteriaceae bacterium | reverse complement strand
AAGTATTACTAGTGGTAGATGGAGTGAGAATGAATAATGCTATCTATCGTGGTGGTCATCTACAAGACATTATGACTATTGATCCTAACATGTTAGAAAGAAGCGAGATTCTTTTTGGTTCATCTTCTACCATGTATGGAAGCGATGCTCTAGGTGGAGTAATGCACTTTTATACAAAAAATGCCCAATTAAGTTCTGATGATAAAATGCTTGTGAAAACTAATGCCATGGTAAGATACGCATCTGCTGTTCAAGAAAAAACAGGGCATTTAGATTTTAATTTAGGATGGAAAAAATTTGCCTCATTAACCAATATAACCTATTCAGATTTTGGTGATGTAATGAGTGGTTCTACAAAATTAAACGGCTATACTAATACTTGGGATAGAAACTACTATGTTAAACGTTTTGATAATAGAGATAGTATGGTTAAAAATAATAATAATAACCTGCAAGTTGGTAGTGGTTATAGACAAATAGACATCATGCAACGTTTTCACCTTAAAACTGGCGAGCACTCATCACATAACTTAAACTTTCAATATAGCACTTCATCATTTGTTCCAAGATATGACAGATTAGCTGGAGATTACTCAGGAGGAAAGTTAAAATTTGCTGAAAATGGCTATGGGCCGCAAAACAGATTGTTGGCTGCATATACATTTAACTATGATGCGAAAACACTTTTATCAGATAACATCAAAGTTGTTTTAGCATATCAAAAAATTGATCAAGACCGTATCACGCGAAGATTTCAAAACACTAATAGAAAAACTCAAATGGAAGATGTTTCTGTTTTATCAGCTAATATTGATATCTATAAACTTATTAAAGAAAAACACGAAATACGTTATGGTTTAGAAGTAACCAGTAATGATGTAAAATCTACTGCTAATTTTAAAGATATCAATACTAATATTGAAACTCCTGCTGATACACGTTATGCTGATGGCGGAAGTAAAATGTCTACCGCTGCAATTTATGTTTCTCATGCTTGGGAAGTAAATGACCATTTTGTTATTTCTGATGGATTGCGCTTTACATCTACCAGCTTAACATGTAATTTTAAAGACACCACATTTTTTAAATTTCCATTTACAACTGCAAAACAAAATAATCAAGCCCTCACGGGTAATCTAGGTTTTACATGGAAATCAGAAAATGATTATAAAGTTAGCTTTTTAACAAGTACAGGGTTTCGTTCTCCAAATGTAGACGACATGAGCAAAGTATTTGAAAGTGCAGGTAATACAGTTATTGTTCCTAACCCTACTTTAAAACCAGAATATACATATAACTTTGAATTAAACTTGAGTAAGGTTATACAAGGAAAATATAAATTTGATATTACTGGTTACTATACAAATTTAACCAATGCATTAGTGGTGAGAGATTTTCAGCTAAATGGCAGCGATTCAGCAATGTATAACGGATCAAAAAGTAAAGTGCAGGCTACACAAAATGTTGACAAAGCATATATTTATGGCTTAACAGGTGGAGTTCAATTTGATTTCAATTCAAACGTGTCATTTAAAAGTGTATTAAATTACACATACGGAAGATACATTGATACCAAAAATGATACTGTTATTCCTTTAGACCATATTGCACCCATTTTTGGTCAAACAAGTATTATCTACAAAAATAAAAATATAGATGGTGAGTTTTTTGTTCGTTACAATGGGAAAAAATCTTCCGCAGATTATAGTCCAAGCGGAGAAGACAATGCTGCATATTCAGCTGATAAAGTAAATGGATATATGCCATCATGGTTTACTTTAAACATCCGAGCTGGTGTAAATCTTACTAAAAACTTACGATTAAATGTTGCTTGCGAAAACATCACAGATAACCGCTACCGCGTATTTGCAAGTGGCATTAATGCTCCTGGCAGAAACGTTATCATTAGCTTACGCTATAAGATGTAACACCCCAATAAAGCTCCTTCAAAAGTGAAGGGGCTTTATTCTTAAATATTACGTCTTTATTCCTTGTAACCAGAAGACTTGCATTGGCTTTAGTTACGACATAACCTC
>JBBIUW010000594.1:0-2044 GCA_037440045.1 Sphingobacteriaceae bacterium | reverse complement strand
GGCAAAGTGTTTGCAAACTTGACACTTCACAACTTCGGACAGCAGAAAGGCATCCGGTAACAGCGGGTTTAAGAAATTGGCGGTTCAGTGGTTAAATAAACATTTGTGCTTCGTAACAAGTGAAGTACTGACAGACAGTTTTGTGCTCCGAAATCGCCTACTTCTTAAACCCGCAAAACGTTAAACCAATATCGTCTATCCGGCGCTTACGCAGCATATACTACCCAAGGGCTTTACTAAAATAAGAACCTATGGTTATCTCTCTAATAGAAACAGGCGCCAAAGAATTAATGCTGCGCTCGTAAAAAGGAAATTGCCATTACACAAAGGGTTTGTTAAAACACCCATACAACTGCGATTACTCGAACAATAAGGGTTACAAATAAACCAATACCATTGTTGTAAAAACAACACCATGGAGTTATTAGTAGTATTCTATCCATGGAAAAAAGGAGATGATGGATAAAACCTCCATCCTTCATGTATCCTATTACCTCAATTTTAAAAATAGCACTGGATGCAATGGAACTTTATTGCCAACCCTCAAAAAATTGTCTTAAAAAAGCATGGTAAAATAATTTAATGCCTAACTTTAAAGGAATTAGCTCGACGGAATCTTATCAATCGATTGAAAAAAGATATCCTAACAATTAATTATAAAAATAAAAACAACAAAGAGAATAGTTCCAGTTGATACTTTCTCCCTAATAGCAATGCTTACGGCGAAATCGGTCAACACAAAAGTATACCACAAAGCCCCAAAACATAATATTGATGCGGGGCTTTTATCGGGGGCTTCGCGGATACTTTTCTTATTGTTACCACCAATGCTAAAAATGCAAAATAATACAACGGGGAAATAATTATGAGCTTTAAGTTAATTGCAATAAGGCCTTTAGTTGGTATTAATTCTAAGTTTCTCAAAAACCTTGTTGTGGGTGAGACTTACAATTTGTGTAATGACTATACCTTACTAAATAGCCAAATGAAACCAGCTTCATGTGAAGACGTTGTTTTTACAATCGAGCACAAACAGACAGTTCCTGAGAATCTGTACTCTATCCGAAAAAAAAATGGGGAGGTGACCAATGTAAATATTTCAGCGGTTGTCGGCAGAAACGGAGCAGGTAAGAGTAGTTTAATGGATTTATTGCTTCATTCCTTATTTGTAGTTTCAGATAATTTAGAATTAGTAGTTACCGACAATTTTATAGAGCCTGAGATAAATAATACCGATCGAAATGAATTGAAAAGATATAAGCAAGATTTGAAGGATATTGAAAGTGGCTTAAAAGTGGAAATTTACTACTTGTTAAATGAAAGATATTACAGATTAACAATCAAAAACGGCAAGTCGGAGTTAGAATCGGTTTCTTGCTTCGGAAAACGAACAAAATTCGCCAAAGACCATATTTCATTGAAGGACTACAGTGAATTGAACAACTTCTTTTACACCATTATAGTCAATTATTCATTTTACGCATACAACTCCAATTACAGCGGCATTTGGATTAAATCTTTTTTCCACAAAAATGATGGCTACCAGATGCCGGTGGTTATTAATCCATTTCGGAACGAAGGGAAAATAGATGTGAATATTGAAACATTATTGACACGTTCCCGATTGTTGTCAAATATCCTAAGCATACCAAGCTATAAAAAAATTAATTACAAATCATCCATTCACAGAATTGAACTTTACTTTAACAAAGCAAAGGATTATAAATTTCTGTCGAATGGTGAAATTAGATTCGCCCCAGGTTTTATAGAAAAATTTAGGACGCTCATATTAAAGCCTCTTTTTTCGATGATGTTTAAAGATACCAAACAATATCCTTCTATAAACACGCCACTAAAAGAACTTGCTGAGATTTATTTGATAAACAAACTCATTACAATACCATCAAGATACCTGGCTTTTAAAGATTTCGATAAACGACCAGCTAAGGTTAAAGAACGTACTGATAATTATGATCTAACCTCAAGCGTAGCTAGATCTTATGTAAATGAACTCTACAAAGATAGCAGCCACATAACATTGAAG
>JBBIUW010000593.1:0-2054 GCA_037440045.1 Sphingobacteriaceae bacterium | reverse complement strand
GCACCTTGAGCTTTCCCTTTTTGTAAAAACAACGTTTCCTCAGGATTGTAAATTAAATCATAAAGCAAATGTTCATGAGTTATAAACTCAAACGGGATTTCTGGACAAGTCTCTGCTTTGGGATACATACCCAGTGGCGTACAATTAACAACGAGTTTAAATGCATTCAAAACATATTCATTTAACTCTGTATAGTGAAAATAATTAGCCGCTTTTTTCTCGCCGGATGTAACATAATAAAAATCTACTCCCACTTTTTTTAAGGCATACGCAATTGCTTTAGATGCTCCACCAGTCCCTAATATCAATGCTCGTTGATGGATAGGTTCTAAAAATGGTTTTATACTTTGGGCAAAACCATAATAATCAGTATTGTAGCCAATTAAATAAGGCTCGTTATTTTTCCAAGAAATTTTAATGCAGTTAACTGCGCCAATTTCTTTTGCAGTTGTATCTAATTCATTTAAAAAAGGAATAACTGTTTCCTTATAGGGCTTAGTAACATTTAAGCCAGATAATTTATTATCCGTAATGATTTGCAATAAATTATCTAAGTTTTCTAAATCAAAATTAGTGTATTGAAAGCCTTCTTTATCTTCTTTGATAAATTTTTCTTCTAGATATGATTTAGAAAAAGAATGCGATAGCGATTTGCCAATAAGTCCAAAATGCATGGGCTCTTACAAATCTCTTTCGTCGGTAATTTGCTCTGCTTTAAAAGGCTTTAAATCAAACACAAATACATTATCTGCAATTTCTGCGTTAGCTTTAAATGATTTGATATCATAACTTTGTGTGCTACCATCTTTCATCATCATCACTAATTTAGCAACTTGTTTTTTTGTTTTATCAACGTATATTTTTACAGTATGAAATTTCTTTTTTTCAGGTTTAATAGACGGGAATAAAGTAATAACATGACACACGGCCGTTCCTACTTTTTCTTCTTTTTCGTATTTGTATTTATAACCTGTTTCATACATCGTAAAAATTTTCGATGGGTTTAATTGATCTTCATTACTAGCATCAAAGTTTTTAACAGTTACTTCATTAGCATCTTTATTATAAGCCCAAATTGTTTTACCGTCGCAAACAATAGAGTTACCAGGAATATCTAATTTAAACTTGGAACCCTTTACTTGTACCTTACCAGTTTGTTTTTCTGTTTGTTTTTTATCTTTATTTAAAATAGTAAAGATGTATTCTGAAGTAATTGTTTTATATGCTTTAGTTATTTTACTTAATTCATCAAGAATAGATTTAGCCTTAGGGTCGTGATCTTGAGCAAAAGAACTAAACGATGATAATGTAATAGTTGCTATTAATAAGAATATTTTTTTCATAATGACTTTTTTAAGTAACTGTCCTTTTTTCGAGACTAAATTAATTTTTGCAATGCCAACAATAAATCAATGGCTATGCCAAATTAGAACGCAAAAATATATAAAAAGTTTAATTGTGTTAATTTTAAATTAAGAATGAAACCTTGTAAACGAAAAAATCCTGATAATTTCTTACCAGGATTTTTGCGGTCCGGACGGGACGTTTTTCCGACGCCCGAAAAATTCATTATTTTTTAAATTGCCCTGTTATCAACACTTTCCGATGCCTTTGCTTTTGTCTGCCGAAATTGCAGTGCATAAAAACAAGGCATTTGTTCCCCCCTTTGTTCCCCCCTTTTGTAATTTTATAGGGAACAAAAAACTTCTCAACATGGCAACAATTTCATTAATTCTAAGAACGGATAAACAGAAAAAAGACGGCACTATGCCGATAAATTTCCTAATAATCAAAGATAGAAAAAAAACCAAAATATCCACTAAAATAGCTATTGAGCAAAAATATTGGGATGAGAAAAAGAGCAGAATTAAGCCTGGCGCTACAAATAGCGCACGAAATAATGCCTATTTACAAAATAAGCTAGCTGAGCTTCAAAATAAGGTTTTAGAGGCTGAAACTTTCACTAAATCACTAACTACCAAGCAATTAAAAAAGGCAACCTATGGAGCAACCCCAGTAGATTTTATCAGTTTTGCCGAAAAAGTGAACCAAAA
>JBBIUW010000592.1:0-2055 GCA_037440045.1 Sphingobacteriaceae bacterium | reverse complement strand
ATGCGGCTAAAGTATTTGAATTTGAAAAAGCAAATGCTGGAGCAAAAGCAGCTGCAAAGGCAAAAGCAGAACAAGAAAAAATGGATAAAGTTTTAAATGAAACTTATGGTTCAGCAAAAACAACTCCTAGTGGATTACGTTACATTATTGAAAAAGAAGGAGAAGGTGTTGCTCCAACAGCAACTTCACAAGTAACAGTTCACTACACTGGTTATTTATTAAATGGTAATAAATTTGATAGTTCAGTTGATAGAGGACAGCCTGCAGTATTTGGTTTAAATCAAGTAATTCCAGGTTGGACAGAAGGCTTACAATTATTAAAACCAGGTGGAAAAGCAAAATTAATCATTCCAGCTAACTTAGGTTATGGTGCAAATGGTTATCCTCCAGTAATTCCACCGAACTCTTGGTTAGTATTTGATGTTGAATTACTTAAAGTAAATTAATTATTATTCAGTGGTTTAGATTCTTTATACCACAAATTATAAAAGCTTCGCAGAAATGCGGAGCTTTTTTTATGGAACGCAGATAACGCAGATGGTTGTGATTTGTTAAGATTTATTTATCTGTGTAAATCTGCCCAATCTATGTCGCCGTTGTTCTTTCTTAAAAAATTGTATATTTAATTTATGCAAAACATTAAAACACGATTCATTACGCATACCATCTTTTTCTTTTTGGTTTATGCTTTAATGCTTTATGTAGTTTTAAGAGCGTTGTTATTATCTGAAACAGTGAATGAAAAATCTCATCAACTGCAACTCCAAAACTTTGCTGAAGGGATTTATTTTGTGAAAGTCAGTTATGTTAATGGGATGAGCGCCACTAAAAAGGTGATAGTTAATCACTAAGCATCTCATTCTCCGCCCAAAATCAGCCCAAAAATCTTATAAACAATCGGTTGAAAAGTACGTTACTTAAGGCATAGGAATTTCCTTAAATTTGTACCTCTTAAAAACATATTATATGACTACTGATAAATTTGTTTCCCGTCATAACGGTCCACGTGAAAATGAAATTAAACAAATGTTGGCAAAAATTGGTGTTTCATCTATTGATGAATTAATTAGCCAAACTGTGCCTTCAGGTATCCGTTTAAAACAACCATTGCAAGTAGCTCCTGCTATGAGCGAGTACCAATACACTAAGCACTTAAAAGCTTTAGGTAAAAAAAATAAGGTATTCCGTTCTTACATTGGTTTAGGGTATTACAACAATATTTTACCAGCAGTTATTCAGCGTAATATTTTAGAAAATCCAGGTTGGTATACAGCTTACACGCCTTACCAAGCTGAGATTGCTCAAGGACGTTTAGAAGCGATTTTAAATTTCCAAACAATGGTAATGGACTTAACAGCCATGCCAATTGCTAACGCCTCTTTATTAGATGAAGCAACAGCAGCAGCTGAAGCTTTGTTTATGTTTTATAGTAACCGTAGCAAAGCAAAAATTGCAAACGGTGGAAATAAATTCTTTATCAGCGAAACAGTTTTCCCTCAAACAATTGATGTGGTTAGAACACGTGCCGTGCCATACGGAATTGAATTAGTAATTGGTGATGCCAATTCAGTTTCTTTAGACGATACATTCTTTGGAGCATTAATTCAATATCCAGATATCAATGGAGAAGTAAACGATTATAAAACATTTGTAGCTAATGCACATGCTAAAGAAGTGCAAGTTGTTGTAGCTACTGATTTATTAGCTTTAGCTTTATTAACTCCTCCAGGCGAATGGGGTGCTGATTGTGTTGTAGGTAACTCTCAACGTTTTGGTGTTCCATTAGGATATGGCGGACCACATGCTGCTTTCTTCGCTTGTAAAGAAGATTACAAACGTTTAATTCCGGGACGTATTATTGGTGTATCAGTGGATGCTCAAGGTAATCCTGCATTACGTATGGCTTTACAAACTCGTGAGCAACATATCAAACGTGATAAAGCAACGTCTAATATTTGTACAGCGCAAGCCTTATTAGCAATTATGGCTAGTATGTATGCAGTGTATCACGGACAAGATGGTATTAAAGCGATTGCACAAAGTGTACATAATGCT
>JBBIUW010000591.1:0-2062 GCA_037440045.1 Sphingobacteriaceae bacterium | reverse complement strand
CGTTACCGACATTTTTCATTCGCTTCTTACCTTCTTTTTGTTTTTCAAGCAGTTTACGCTTACGCGTTATATCACCACCATAACATTTTGCGGTAACATCTTTTCTCATGGCACTAATGGTTTCACGAGAAATAATTTTAGCTCCAATAGCCGCTTGAATAGGAATTTCGAACTGTTGTTTTGGAATTAATTCTTTTAATTTTTCACAAATCTTTTTACCAAAGTGATATGAATTACTTCTGTGTATTAAGCAAGACAAAGCATCTACAGGTTCACCTTTTAATAATATATCTAATTTTACTAAATCAGATTCTTTCATTCCTATTGGATGATAATCAAAAGAAGCATAACCTTTAGAAATAGATTTTAATCTATCAAAGAAATCAAATACAACTTCTCCTAAAGGCATCTCAAACACCAACTCTACTCTATCTGCAGTTAAATAATTTTGGGTAACAATAACTCCTCGTTTTTCGATACACAAACTCATTACTGGGCCAATAAATTCAGACTTAGTAATAATGTTTGCTTTAATATATGGTTCCTCAATATAGTTAATTCTTGCTGGATCTGGTAAATCACTTGGGTTATTAACCGTTACTACTTCTCCATTTGTTTTATAGGCAATATAAGACACGTTAGGAACCGTAGTAATAACCGTCATTTTAAATTCACGCTCTAAACGCTCTTGCACAATTTCCATGTGCAACATTCCTAAAAATCCGCATCTAAACCCAAAGCCTAATGCTAATGACGATTCTGGTTCCCAAGTTAAAGAAGCATCGTTTAATTGCAGCTTCTCCATACTATAACGCAATTCTTCAAAATCTTCTGTATCTACAGGGTAAATACCAGCAAATACCATTGGCTTTACCTCTTCAAAACCATGAATTGCTTCATCACATGGTCTATCGAAATGAGTAATTGTATCTCCTACTTTTACTTCTTTTGCTTCTTTAATACCCGAAATAATGTAACCTACATCTCCTGTACCCATTACATTGCGCGCTTCGGGTTTGAGTTTTAATACCCCAATTTCATCGGCATTATAAACAGAACCGGTATTAAAAAACTTTACTTTATCTCCTTTTTTAATTGTTCCGTTAATTATTTTATAATAAGCAATAATTCCTCTAAAACTATTAAAAACACTATCAAAGATTAATGCTTGTAATGGTGCTTCTGGGTCGCCAACAGGTGGTTTAACTCGTTCGATAATAGCTGCTAAAATCTCTTCAATACCCATTCCTGTTTTACCACTTGCAGGAATAACATCAGTACGTTCGCAACCAATTAAATCAACAATTTGGTCGGTAACAACCTCTGGTTCTGCGCTAGGCAAATCCATTTTATTAAGAATAGGGATGATTGTTAAATCATGTTCAAGCGCTAAATATAAATTAGAAATAGTTTGTGCTTGTATTCCCTGAGCAGCATCAACTATTAATAAAGCTCCTTCGCAAGCAGCAATAGAACGAGACACCTCGTAACTAAAATCAACGTGACCAGGAGTGTCAATTAAATTAAGTACAAATTTTTCACCTTTATAAGTGTAATCCATTTGTATGGCGTGGCTCTTAATAGTAATACCACGTTCCTTTTCCAAGTCCATGTCATCAAGCACCTGTGCTTCCATTTCACGGCTAGTAATTGTTTTGGTATGCTCCAATAAGCGATCTGCTAACGTTGATTTACCATGATCAATATGGGCAATAATGCAAAAATTACGTATGTTTTTCATTAAAAAATTAAATAAGTCTACAAAGATACACTATTGAGCGTAATAACAAGAAAAGCGGGAAAAAATATATAGTAAAATTGGGGGAAATCTTAAATTTCTTTACGCATACGAGCTACAGGAATATCTAGCTGTTCTCTGTATTTTGCAACCGTACGGCGAGCAATATTGTACTTTTTTTCTTTCAAAATTTCGCACAAAGCATCATCTGTTAAAGGCTTCTTTTTGTCTTCATTAGCAATGCACTCTTGCAATATTTTTTTAACCTCTCTGGTACTAACCTCTTCTCCTCCATCTGTACTTAATGATTCTGAGAAAAACGTT
>JBBIUW010000590.1:0-2064 GCA_037440045.1 Sphingobacteriaceae bacterium | reverse complement strand
TTTGGGATTAAAATAAAGTTTAAAATTAAATTGATACAAATACCAACGATGGCCATGGTATTTAATTGCTTTAAATTTCCGTTAGCGGTAAGCAATGTTCCAAAAATATAGGTGGTAGATACAGCCGTAAAACACAACATTAAAATACTGAATTCAACCGCCGAATCGGTTACTCCATGATTAATCATTGATGACAATTCATTAGAGTAAAAGAAGCAACCAACCGATACCACAAGCGCTGGTGTTACCAATAAAATAAATGACAGTTTTACTAATTGTTCTACATTTTCCTTATGTTTTATCATACGACTAAACACAGGAATTAGCTGTACCGAAAACAAATAAGCAATCATATTACCTGCCTCTAACAAACGAAATGCTTTAGCGTAAATACCTGCTTGTTCTGCCCCTACTCCTGCGGGTAATAGATAGCCTAACATCACACTGTCTAATCGGTTGTAAAAGGTCATTAATAACACCAAAATCGCAAACGGGAAACTTTGTTTTAATATCATTAAACTAAAAGGCCAGTTCCATTTTAAGGTGAAATGATCTGTTTTATAATATACCGTTATAAAAGCAATAACTGCTGTTAAGAAATAGCCTATGGTTTGAGAGTAAACAAACGTCATGATATCAATCTCAACGCCAAACCACCTCAACAATAATCCTACACATAAAAAAATCATGATAATCCTGTCAGCTACCGATACAAAACTATCTGTTTTAAATAAGTGTAACCCTAGTAGACTAGAACGTAAATACAATATCATGCTGATTAAAAACTGATTAACGGCTAAAACACTCAGTAATTTCATGTAGCGATAATCATAACCTATAATTAAACCTAATAAAATAGTAACAAGAAAATACACTAATCCAAGCACCAGTTTTAAGGAAAACAAACTACTAAAATGTTTGGTTAACAAATGGTTGTTTTGTGCTATATTTTTGTTGTTAAACTGAGTAACACCAAAATCTAAAATAATATTAAGTAAAAAAGAAAAATTAAATAAAATGGCGTACTCTCCATATGAGGCATTCCCTACTGCATTTTGCACCGCAGGCTCAATTCCCAGTGGCCAAAAAGGTTTAATTAATAGATTAAGAACTATTAAAAACGCAATATTTGTGACAAATTTCTTTTGTTGCATAAGGCAGAAAACAAATATATTGTTTTTTTAATGTAGGGAAAGGGATTTTTATGTGCTTTTATAAATTAAATAATAAAACAAAAGTGCATTAAAATTATAATGCCAACTCAATGGTTGGATCCCAGTAATGTTTTTTTAAATCTACCACGGTATCATTCACTACTTTTATCTTTTCTTTTTCGAGTAATTCCTGCATTAAAAAAGACGTTTCAAAATGATGTTTACCTGTTAATTGTCCGTTTCTATTAAGTACTCGGTGGGCAGGTACATATTCTTTTTGAGCATGAGCCGCATTCATAGCATAACCCACTACTCTTGAAGAGGATTTTGCCCCTAAATAATTAGCAATGGCTCCATAGCTGGTTACTCTTCCTTTGGGAATTAACCTTACCACTTGAAAAACTTGATCAAAAAAATCTGACTGAGACTTTGCCATTTTATACTACATTATCAATAATACTATATTTTTTTAAACCACATAGATACATAGCCTTAAAAGGTCTTCATAGATGAAGCTTAGCTTCATACATAGCTCACTATGTGCAAAAAAATGTTTTCTATCATTTATCTTAAACTATTAATGTTTCTATGTGGTTATATATCTTTTATTTTTTATTACTGTATCATTAAATTACACCCTCTTAAATCACTATTATCAAATCTGCCTAAAATCTCAAAACTGTTGGGAGATACCATTTTTCCTAAATCCTTGGTTTCGATGAAGGAGCATGAATTCACATTTGCTAAATCAATCACATTAATCCCCCCTGTTTTATGTTGCGACATGTAGGTAAAAGGATCATTCATATCTCGCACTAAAATTTTCATCCAAGGCACACATTCAAACACACCCTCTTTTTTCGAATATCCTTGCGATAATAATTCAGTCATACCATATTCGCTATGGATG
>JBBIUW010000589.1:0-2068 GCA_037440045.1 Sphingobacteriaceae bacterium | reverse complement strand
TTGGTCAGGTACAAGAAATCAGACAAGGAAAACAAAAAGTAGTTCAAGACAGAACTATTTATGAAGATGCATACATTTTTGCTCCAAATTTGCATGCAATGGGTTTAATGACAACCCGTGATTACGAAAACTACTTTACATTATTTAAATTAATGGATAGTTTAGTAAAAGCACCAGATTTAATTATTTATTTAAGAGCTTCAGTACCTACTTTAGTAAAACAAATACAAAAACGCGGTAGAGATTATGAAAACTCTATTCGTTTAGATTATTTAAAAAGATTAAACGAGAGATACGAAGCTTGGATTTCTACATATGAAGGTGGTAAATTATTAATTGTTGATATTGATGAGATTAATTTTTCTGAAAACAAAGAAGATTTTGGAAAGGTAATCAGAATGATAGATGCAGAAGTAAACGGTTTATTTAAATAAGAGATTTTGAACGAATATTCACATAGCGAAAAAGAATTTGTTAAGGAGCAATACGAGCAGATGCTTAGTGAGCACCAGCAAAACGAAACCGTTTTGGTTTCTCACTATGGAGAATTGTCTCAAAGTGTTATCTCTAATTTAGAAGGAAACGTTGAAGAAAAAATTACATCTTTAGATATTGCAAAAGGTCCTATCAAAAAGATTTTCTTTATTAGTGTTGAGACTTTGCAAAACATGTTATTACATGGGCAAAAAAATAAACAAGGAGAACAACATAATTTCTTTATTTTGGTTAAGAATGGAGCTAATTTAAAAGTTATATCTTCTAATTTAGTTGCTAACTCTTCTATTCCTGCTCTAGAAAAACAAATTAATACAATTAACTCGTTTGACGATGAAAAAGCTTTAAAGGCTTATTATCTTGAACATTTAGAGAATAATACGATTAGTGATAAAGGTGGTGCTGGTTTAGGATTTATTACTATTGGAATGAAGAGTGGAAATAAATTAAACGTTGATTTTAAAAAAATTAATGATGATTTTTCTCTGTTTACACTTACTTCTTCTGTTAACTTAAGCTAGTTTTTTCATAGAATAGTTTCCTGATTTTCCTGTAATTAAATTAATACCACAATTTTTTTCTTTTTCTAACAACCCAAATTTGTTTTCTATTCCCAAAAATTTGGCTCCATTATAAGTTGCTGCACAAAGCAATAACTCCAAAGGTATATTTGGCTGATGTTTGAGAATAGTATTAATTTCTTCTATAATAGAAAGACATGAGTTGCTAGCTAAACTATCTGTTCCTATGGTTAAAACACAGTTATTACTGCTTAATAAATTAATATCAGGTAGGCTGTTTTCAATATATAAATTAGCATTTGGGCACAAGCACCAATATAAATGTTGATGTTGTTGCATAGCATAATTAATATCGTTTATATGCGCAAATGTATTGTGAACTAATAATGTATTAACTTCGTTATGAAACGAGTTGATAATGGATTGTAAACTGCTTTTGCCAGTAGCCTTGAAGTAATCAATGGGAATATTTATTGTATCATAAAGCTTTAAATAATTTCCGGTTTTTGTCTCAAAAAAATCATTTTCAGCCTTACTTTCTTGATTATGAATACTGGTGGGCGATTGTTTTTCATGGCAACTTTCAGTTATTTTTTTGATAAGTTCCAATGATGCACTATAAGGAGCATGAGGCGCTAACGATGTCGAAAGTTGATGTTTTTCAAATTCATTTAATAAATCATTTCCAGTATCAAAAACTAAATTGGCACGCTCAGGATTTAATGCAATAAGTTCTATAAAAGTGTGGTAATATAAATCAGATTGTAATTTTGTGTTTAATGAACTAGTTGTATTACTAATATCACCTACAGCTACAATTCCCTGTGTTTTCATTTCATTATCAGCAAGGAACATGGCTTCTTGTTGTATTTCTGCTGGTAACTCATTTCGGTGTTTCATAACACCTAAGCCAAAATCAACTATTCCCGTATGCTGCTTAATAAGGTTTTTTAAATGACTTAATTCCAAATGGCAGTGTGTATTAATAAAACCTGGAGAAATTATACCTTCAAAATGTTCAATATTTAAAGGATCTACCTGTCCTTTAGTTG
>JBBIUW010000588.1:0-2074 GCA_037440045.1 Sphingobacteriaceae bacterium | reverse complement strand
TTTATAAAAGGAAACTTCTTCTTCTTTAATAACTTTTTCAATTAATATTTTTTGAGTATTTAATTCAGGAAATTGTTGTCCTAATTGGTGAGCCAAGGTAGGAACAATACGATACATGAACGGCTCTTTAATATTTAAAGATTGGTATCCATAACGAATTGCACGACGTAAAATACGACGAATCACATAACCTGCACCTGTATTACTAGGTAACTGCCCATCAGCAATGGAGAAAGAAATGGTACGAATGTGATCAGCAATAACACGCATAGCGATATTAATGATTTGCTGTTTTTTATGAAGCTCCTCATCTTCTGGTTTATAACGTAAACCACTTAACTCTTCAATTTTATTTAATAAAGGTGTAAATACATCCGTGTCGTAATTAGATTGTTTACCTTGTAAAACACGTACTAAACGCTCAAACCCCATACCTGTATCAACATGTTGTGCAGGTAATTTCTCTAAGCTTTTGTCGGCCTTACGCATAAACTCCATAAATACATTGTTCCACACTTCAATAACTTGTGGATCATCATTATTTACTAAAGTTGCACCATCTACTTTTGCTCTCTCTTCGTCGCTTCTGCCATCATAATGGATTTCGGTACATGGTCCACAAGGCCCCGTGTCACCCATTTCCCAGAAGTTGTCTTTTTTGTTTCCTTTTAAAATTCTGCTTTCTTCAACATATAATTTCCATGTATCGTAAGCTTCTTGATCAAAAGGTACGTTTTCTTCTACGCTACCTTCAAATACTGTAACATATAAACGAGATTTATCAATTTTATATACTTCGGTTAGTAATTCCCAAGCCCAAGCAATAGCATCTTTTTTAAAATAATCGCCAAAGCTCCAATTCCCAAGCATTTCAAACATGGTATGGTGGTAAGTGTCAACACCAACTTCTTCTAAATCGTTGTGTTTTCCGCTAACACGTAAACATTTTTGTGTATCTGCTACACGAGGATATTTAATGGCGGCGTTTCCTAAAAAGATATCTTTAAAAGGAGCCATCCCTGAATTAATAAACATTAACGTAGGGTCACCTTTAACTACCATAGGTGCAGAAGGCACAATTTCATGTCCTTTTGATTTGAAAAAATCTAAAAATGTTTGACGTACTTTATTTGATTCCATAATATTTTAAAACAAGTAGCGAATATACTAAAATCAGCGTCATGGCAAATCACAAATTATTCACTTTTTAACAAGCTTTTTTAAGGAAAAAGATACTGCTTTTTGCGGATTCAAATTCGAATTAAAAACATTGTAAATATTAGTGTTTACTTGACATTCTTTATTAGAAGAGCATCTTGTTGAGCCAATATTTAAGTGTTCTAATATGTTTTTTGTCACAATTGCAATATAAGTCCTAATTTAGTTGTTCAATTTAGAATGGATTTTTTACATAATATACTTGGGTCTGATTTAAATAAGGCATTTTTTACTATCCTTAACATTATTTTTGTTGAAGGCTTGCTTTCGGTTGACAATGCTGCAGTTCTTGCCACTTTAGTTATGGATTTACCCGAAAAACAACGAGGTAAAGCTTTACGAATAGGTTTAATTTTTGCTTATATTTTCAGAGGAGCAGTACTTTTACTGGCTGGTTATTTGTTAAAAATTGATTGGGTGAAATTGGTTGGTGGGTTTTATTTACTGTTTCTTGCACTTAAATTCTTTTATGAAAAAGCAATCAAATATAAAAATATAATAGATGATGTTGCTGACGAAGTGCAAGAATTCATACCGTCAAAAAAACGATTATTTGGATTCAATCAATTTTGGTCAACTGTTATCATGGTAGAAGCTATGGATCTTGTGTTTTCATTGGATAATGTATTGGCAGCAGGGGCATTTTCAAATAATATATATATTGTTTGTATTGGTGTTTTTATTGGAATTATCACAATGCGAATTGTGGCAAGCTATTTTGTAAAGTTAATGGCACGTTTTCCTTTTTTAGATTTTGCCGCATTTATTGTCATATTTATGCTGGGGATGAAATTAGTCTTCGAGTTTTTTTATTCCGAAAATCATACAACTTCATCGGAAGTGCATTCAGGCATCG
>JBBIUW010000587.1:0-2100 GCA_037440045.1 Sphingobacteriaceae bacterium | reverse complement strand
TGTAAAAACTCAATAACTAAAAACTTACTAGTTACAAAACGCGTTTTGGATTTAGCCATCTTAAATGTTGTTTCATCTAAAGATAATGATGGGTTTATATCCGTAGAGGCAGACATCGCAAACTATGGAACTATACCTGCATCAAGCATTGATTTAAATTATCAAGTAAGTGATGGAGGAAATGTTAAAGAAACATGGACTGGTAATTTAATTCCTAATGCTGTATTTACATATACTTTTAGTTCTAAAACCGCAACTCAAATAAATAGCACTAACAATATTACTTGTGTTGATATTAAAAAAGTAAATTCTATTAATGATGAAAATAGTGACAATAATACATTGTGTAGTTCCTTGAATTCAGACGCTATATCTGTTTCTAATCCTATTCCAAATCCTACAAACGCAGATATTAATTTACCTGTTATTTTAAATAAAGATATGGATATTACCATTTCTATATATAACTCAACTGGACAACTTATTAGCAAAGAAATTACACAAAAAGGAATAGCTGGTTTAAATTTTATACCTCTTCCATCTTCAAATTACGCAAGAGGATGCTACATTATTAAAACGATGATAGACGATAAAATTTTTATTAAGAAATTTATCAAAATTAGCAACGAATAGTTTAGCTATTATAAAATTGAATTACCGAATTTATAATTAAACTTTGTTCACTTTCAGATAAGTCGTAAAACAAAGGTAATCTCAACAAACGTTCAGTATACATATTTGCATTTATTAAATCAGCAGTATTGTTGTGCTTTTTATAAAATGGACTTTGATGCAAAGCGATATAATGAAATACAGCTAATATTCCTTCTTTGTCTAGATGATTTATCAAAGATGTTCGTTCATCTTTTGATTGACAAATGATATAAAATATATGCGCATTGTTAGTTGAATGATTGGGAACTTTTGGTAGTATAATTTTATTTGCTTTTTCAAGTAATGAAAAATCATCTGCATAGCGATTCCAAATCTTTGTTCTTTTATTTTGAATGATATCTAAATTCTCTAATTGAGCGAACAAAAATGCGGCAATAATATCTGAAGGAAGAAATGATGAACCTATGTCCACCCAATCGTATTTTTCAGTTTCTCCTCTAAAAAACTGCGTTCTATTTGTTCCTTTTTCTCTGATGATTTCAGCACGATTGATAAATCTTTCATCATTAACAACCAGCATTCCCCCCTCACCCGAAATAATATTTTTTGTTTCATGAAACGAAAATGCTGCTAAATGTCCAATACTTCCTAACGGCTTTCCTTTATAAAAACTATTAATAGCTTGAGCCGCATCTTCAACTACAAACACATTATATTTATTAGCTAATTTCATTATTGCATCCATATCACAAGCCATTCCTGCGTAATGCACTGCAACAATAGCTTTAGTTTTTGGAGTAATAAATGCTTCTAATTTTGAAGCATCAATATTTGGATGATCCGAACAACTATCAGCAAATACAATTTTTGCTCCTCTTAAAACAAAGGCATTAGCAGTTGACACAAATGTAAAAGAGGGGACTATTACCTCATCACCCTCTTTAATATCAAGTAATATGGCAGCCATCTCCAACGCATCTGTACAAGATGTAGTAAGAAATACTTTTTTAAATCCAAAATGCTTTTCAAAAAAATCATGACACTTTTTAGTAAACATTCCATCACCAGATATTTTGCCAGCTTTTACGGCTTGTGCAATATATTGTGTTTCTTTACCTATAAAGAATGGTTTATTAAAAGGTATTTTTATCATATTAATTCTTAAGCTAAATTTACTAAATATCTCATCAATAATACTTTCTGATAATATAATATTAATCAGAAATAAGTATTTTTATTCAATCCATTTTTAAACGATGAAACTTATATTCGCCACACACAATAAAAACAAAACCAAAGAAGTAAAAGGGTTAGTTCCTTCATCTATTGAGCTACTTAGTTTAGATGACATTCAATTTCATGAAGATATTGAAGAAACCGCAACTACTATTGAAGGAAACGCTTTATTAAAAGCAAAAACCATCTACGAAAAAACTGGCACAAATTGTTTTGCAGATGATAGTGGACTATTGGTAGATTCATTAG
>JBBIUW010000586.1:0-2102 GCA_037440045.1 Sphingobacteriaceae bacterium | reverse complement strand
GTGCTTTTTAACCACATTTAATAAAGCATCTTTATCTAAAACATCTAATTTTTCGAACGGATTAACTTCCAGGGCAGGGATTGGTTTCACATCGGCTGCAACTACGTTACTTGAACCATATAGCTTGCTTAATTCTTGAACTAATTCAATGCCAATTTGGCCGCCAGCTCCAATAATTAAAATTTTGTCTTCTTTATTGTACGTCATAAATGTGGTTTTAGATCCTTAGACTTACTAAAAACAGGAAAAAGTGTTTTCTCTATGCTTTTAGTTTTTTACTACCTTTGCAAACGTAAGAATAATTAGACAATTAGACAATGAGTTAATTAGATAATTAGAGCAGATGCTTAGTGGTAACCAAACACAATTCATATTCTAATTGTCTCATCATCTAATTAGCTAATTTATATAGTATAACCTGCAATTATATCTATTATGAAAATGCCAGAATTAAGGAATCGTGTTAACAAAGACGAGTTAAAGGCTCGTTTGGCTCAAGAAACCATTGAGCGTATTACTTTCTCTTTTTACAGATATGTGAAAATTGAGAATCCAAAAGAATTAAGAGACAACTTATTTATCCAATGGACAGATTTAAACTGTTTTGGACGTATATATGTAGCTCATGAAGGAATTAATGCTCAAATGAGTATTCCAAAAGAAAACTGGGACACATTTACCAAACAACTTCATGGTGACGAACGATTTAATGGTATTCCTTTTAAAATAGCCGTTGATGGAAACGGTAAATCGTTTTATAAACTGATAATCAAGGTAAAGGAAAAAGTAGTAGCAGACGGGATAGACGACCCATCATTTGACGCATCAAATACGGGAACATATTTAAATGCTGAAGGATTTAATAAAGCAATTGAAGATCCTAACACAATTGTAGTTGACATGAGAAATCACTACGAAAGCGAAGTGGGTCGTTTTGATAAAGCTTTTTGCCCAGATGCCGACACCTTTAGAGAAGAATTGCCTTTGGTAGTTGAACATTTAAAAGGTCAAGAAGATAAAAAAGTGATTATGTATTGCACAGGTGGTATTCGTTGTGAAAAAGCCAGTGCATATTTGAAACATAAAGGTTTTAAAGATGTCAATCACTTGCATGGTGGTATTATTCAATATGCCAAAGAGGTAAAAGAACAAGGTTTAGAAAGTAAATTCAGAGGGATAAACTTTGTATTTGACGAACGTATTGGAGAAAGAATTACTGATGATATTCTAAGTAAATGTCACCAATGTGGTAAGCCATGTGATACGCATGTAAATTGCAAAAACGATGATTGTCATTTACTGTTTATACAATGCGACGAGTGTGCTGAAAAAATGCAAGGATGTTGTACTCCTAAGTGTCAGGAAATTGCCGCTTTACCTATTGAAATGCAGCGTGAATTAAGGAAAGGACGTGTTAAGAATGGCCCTGAATGTTTGTCTGTTTACAAAAGCAGATTAAGACCCAATTTGGCTGAAATAATAAAAAATGATTTATCGATAAATATTAAACATTAATGAAAAAATATTATTCGATAATATCAATATTTATTTTTGTAAGTATCTCGCAGTTTAAGTCTCAAGTAAACTTATCCTATCCTGAGACAAAAAAAGAAAAACAATATGATATATATTTTGGAGATACAATATATGATCCTTACAGATGGTTGGAAAATCAAACAACTGATGAAACAAAAAATTGGGTAGAAGCCCAAAATAAGTTAACACGAAATTATTTAGATAAAATCCCAAACTATTTTACACTTCACGAACAAATAAAACGAAATACTCAAATAGAATACTTCACTCCGACAAAAAAAGGGAAATACTATTTTGTATTAATGTCTCAATTTGGAGGCAAAGACTTGTCCATATATTTTAAAAAAGACTTTATAAATGACTATGACAGAGAATATAATTGGGAAGAGTTATTTGTTACTAAAGATTTAAAAATAAATAAAGAAGAGCATATTAATGTTACTGATTATGAACTGTCAAAAAACTCAAAATACATTGCTTTTGCATTTGATAAAAATGGAAGTGACTGGAAAGAAATTAAAGTAGGCGATTTAGAAAAACAAAAAAATTTAAGTGATCATTTATTT
>JBBIUW010000585.1:0-2104 GCA_037440045.1 Sphingobacteriaceae bacterium | reverse complement strand
AAAAAAATAAATTCGATTGTTGCTTTTGTAATAAATTTAAATGAACGGTCATTTGTGTTTTACGTTCAAAAACAGATTCTTTTAAGTTCTTTACCACATCAAGATAATCTACTTCATAATTAGGAATCATTTCCCTAATAGATGATACTTTTTGTGAGTATTCCCATAGTGTTTTTGAAGTTAATACCCCATCATATACTCCAGCGCCGCCAATTCGTTTTTTTTCGATTAATAATACTTTTTTCTTGAAATCTAATGCTCGCATTGCTCCCGCATATCCACTCGGACCTCCTCCTATAACTATTAAATCGTAATGTTCCATGACTATTTTATTTTTTGTGCTCAAAAAATGTTTTATTTTTTAAAATATCGTTTGTATATGTTTGCTTATAAGCATTACAAAAGTTTAGTAATTCTTTTTCAGTTGATTCCTTGTAAAGATTGTTTTTTAATAAACTATCTGTCATATAATTATATTTTTCTCCAAATGTTTGATTACTCATGATGTAGAAGAAACTATCTTTTACACAACAAAAATATGGACTATTGTAATACAATATTGGCTGAGTATTATCTGTTAACATGCTTTTTCCATGAGAATAAAAAGGTTTATCAAAATTTAAATAATCTAAAACAGTTGGTAAAATATCAATTTGTTGTACTGTTTTTTCTACTTTTTTTGATGGTAGGTCTTTTTTATAAAATACAATTGGGATGGAGTATTGCCCAATCATATTTGAATAAAAAGGATCGGACGATGTGGCAGTGTGATCAGGTGTAATAACAAATAATGTATTATTAAACCATGCTTGTTTTTGAGCATCTCTAAAAAAACATTTTAGCGCATAATCAGCATAACCAATTGATTGGATAATTTCTTCATTTCCTTTTGGGAATTTACCTTTATATTTTTCGGGTACTTTATAGGGATTATGAGAACTTAACGTAAATATCGAGTTAAAAAAAGGTTGTTTAAGTTTAGAAATTTCACTCACTGTTTTAGTTAAAAACGGTTCGTCCCAAATACCCCAATGTCCATCATAATCATTGTCGTTATTATATTCAGTTCTTCCGTAATAAGCATCGTAACCAGCTAACTGAGCAAACGAATTAAAATTCATGGTGCCATTTGTTCCGCCATGATAGAAGACAGAAGTGTATCCTTTTTGTTTTAATAAATTTGGAAGTGTTTCAATTTTGTTGCTGCTATATATAGAATTTAAGTAAGGATCTTCTAAATAACTTGGCATAGAGGCTATGATTGATGGTATTCCATTAATGGAAGTTTTACCATTTGCAATTGCATTTGTATATACGATTGATTGTGACATTAAACTGTCTAAAAATGGAGTATAGCTAGTTCTTTTTCCTATGCCTGTATATTCTTTAGAAAAACTTTCGAGAATAATAATACAGACATTGTAATTTTTAAAAGTACCTGTATCTGCTGCATGTATAGGATTATAATTCTGGAAATATGTTTAATGGTTTTAACTCATTTAATTCGGCAGATTTTAAAATAGAAAATGGAGTGTTTATTAAAATAGGAATATGTTTAGGTTCTGTATAAATTGCAGCGTCAACAATGGCAATAGGTATGCGTTGCAAGCCACCTCTAATAGCTAAAACAGTAGTGCTCGTTAATACTAAAAATGTAAAAAAATAGGAGATAGCTGTTTTAATAGTAACTGGAATAGATTGAGCATGTTCTTGCTTTTTTATTTTAAAATGTACTTTTATTAAAACCCATAGCATTCCTATAAATATTAAGATGATGTACCAATAATCGGAAATAAACAATGGAATAAGTTTGGTAATTTCTGTTTGTCCGCCAAATACTAAGTGAGTAACATCGTATGTGGTTCGTTTTTGAGTAAATGGATAGTAAGCAAAATCAATAAAATTTGTAGCTAATGCAATACTATTGGTGAAGATGAATACAAATGAAATTATTTTTTGATACCATTTAGAATAATAAAATTTAAATGGTAAGCTGCACATTAAAATATAAAGTGAATTAGTGGCAGCAATACTAAATGCATCAAATCTTAAACCATAAAAAAGTAAGGCGCTAAATTCAGAAAACGTTATGTCTTGAAAAGAG
>JBBIUW010000584.1:0-2112 GCA_037440045.1 Sphingobacteriaceae bacterium | reverse complement strand
TTTTTTATCTGGTTTAGTTTTTTGATTTAATGTACTTAAATCTAACTTACCTAATACTTTTGGTCCAGATATAACTGTTGTAGCAGGTTCTGATGTTTCGGAAGTAGATTCCACAACAGTTTTAGCTGCTTCAGCTTCTTTTGCAATTTTTAATGCAGCAGCTTCCTCTGCTTTTTTCTTTTCTTCGGCAGCTTTTGCTGCAGCTGCAGCAAGCATTTCACGCTCTCGTTGTTCTTCTAATTCTTTAGCTTTAATAGCTTTAGTATCTTCAACAACAATAGACTCGCGTTTTAATTTATTAAGATTTAACCCAACGTGTTGAGCTTCTTCTTTAGCAGATTTATCGCCCGAAAACTCTTTTGATAATAAAGCGTATTCTTCATCACCAATTTTAGCATTGGGGTTATTTTCTACTGGGCGACCCTTTGCAGCAAGAAATTCTGTAATCTTCCCTAAAGAAAGATTAAATTCCTTTGCTACTTTACTTAATCGCATTGTTTTTGCGTCTGACATATTATTTATTTCCTCGTCTTTTATTGTACTAAAATTGCTTTTTTAATTATGAAAAAGAAAGCTAACTTTTGAAATATAACAATCTATTAATCTTCGAACTCAGATTGTAACACTTCTTTAACATCTTCAATAACATCCTCTGTTAATCCTGTTCTACGAACTAAATCTTCTATATCAAGTTCTAATACAGATTTTGCAGTATCGCAACCAATTGCTTGTAAAGCTTTAATTACTGATTCTTCAATTTCATCAGAGAATTCAATTAAGTCAACATCTTCTACATCCACTGCTGCATCTTCATTATCACGGAATACATCAATTTCGTAACCAGTTAATTTTCCAGCTAACTTAATATTATATCCACCTTTACCAATTGCTAATGAAATTTGATCTGGTTTCAAGAAAACCTCTGCACGCTTAGTGTCTTCATTTAATTTTACTGAAGTTACTTTAGCAGGACTTAAAGCACGTTGAATTAATAATTGAGCATTTGAAGTATAGTTAATCACATCAATGTTTTCATTTTTCAACTCACGTACAATTCCATGAATACGAGATCCTTTCATACCCACACATGCACCAACTGGGTCAATGCGATCATCGTAAGACTCAACCGCTACTTTAGCTCTTTCACCTGGTTCACGAACAATCTTTTTAATGGTAATTAATCCATCAAATACCTCAGGAACTTCCATTTCAAATAAACGCTCTAAGAATGAAGGAGCTGTACGAGACATGATAACAGAAGGTGTTCCGTTTTTTAATTCTACTTTATATACTACTGCTTTTACAGAATCTCCTTTTTTAAAGAAATCAGAAGGTATTTGTTCTGTTTTAGGTAATAATAATTCATTACCCTCATCATCCAATAGCATAATTTCTTTTTTCCAAACTTGGTAAACTTCTGCATTGATAATATCTCCAACACGTTCTTTGTATTTGTTGTAAATACCAGTTTTTTCTAATTCAAGAATTTTTTGAACTAAGTTTTGACGAACTGACAATACATTACGACGACCAATCTCATCTAATTTTACTAATTCTGTAACCTCTTCTCCGATTTCAAAATCAGGCTCAATTTTATGAGCGTCAGATAAACTAATATGTTTATTTGGATCGTAATCAAAAGAATCTTCAGCAAACTCATCATCTACAATGGTTCTGTTTTTATAAATTTCAATATCTCCTTTATCAGGGTTTACGATAATATCAAAGTTTTTATCCGAACCATATTTTTTAATTAACATAGTACGAAACACATCTTCGATGATGCTCATTAACGTTGCGCGATCAATGTTTTTGTCTTCTTTAAATAACGAGAATGATTCAATTAAATTTACACTTTCCATTGTTTTGTTTTTTTAAAATGGTAATACTGATTTTGTTTCTTTTATTTGATTATATGTTAGGGTTATATTTTCAACTACAGTGTGATTTCCTTTTCCTATAGTTTTCTTTTCTCTTCTTGTTTCTTCAATTACAAATTCATTTTCATCAGCGCTCTTAAGAATTCCTTCATGTTTAGCGCCCTCTTTCGTTACTACTTTTACTTTAGTACCGATATATTTTTTATACTGATGAAGTACTTTAAATGATTCT
>JBBIUW010000583.1:0-2113 GCA_037440045.1 Sphingobacteriaceae bacterium | reverse complement strand
TGACAGCATCACCAAAAAACTAAAAGAAACGGAACGCGAAAGAACCCGTTATGTCAATAAGTTTAGCCAACCTATCAGCGAAAACCTACAGGATCAAAAATTTGATTTTGAAAACTACCCACTTTACATTTTGCTGAAATTAATTTACTTAGTGCAAAGGTTTTTATGTGTTCGCTATTACCCAAATTTATTAGAGCATCAACTGGTTTCAAACTCAAAGATTGAATAGCTTGTTCATTGGGTAAGCCAAAAAAATTAAATTGTTTTTTATCTAAAATGGTATGTTCAAAATTGGGCTTAGGTGTTTGCTCTGGTTTACCATCATACACAACCGCCACATGAACACTAATATTATCTTTTTTACAAGCATTAATAAAATCAACTACATTACTTAATTGATTGTCCTGAGCTATAATTAGCACATTGGATAATTGACTCCAATTTAAAAACTGTTTATTGCCTTTAGCACTTTCTTTTGAAGAAAGTAAGTAGTTGGCTATGTTATTTAGTAATGACATCTTTTATTTTTGTCAATTCGAGCGTAGTCGAGAACTTTGACATCGCATCTCGACTACGCTCGATGTGACAGACTTATAAGTATTTAAATTTTATTCCATTTTCTTTGCTTCGTTCCAATACACATCCATTTCAGCTAGAGAACAATCAGCTAATGCTTTGCCTTGTGCTAAAATTTTTTGCTCCATGTAATTAAAACGAGAGATGAATTTTTTATTTGTTTTTTCTAAAGCATCTTCAGGATTTACTTTTAAGAAACGAGCATAATTGATTAATGCAAAAAATACATCACCAAATTCCTGTTCTAATTTTTCCTGATGATTTGCTTTCACTTCTTCTTGCAATTCACCTAACTCCTCTTGCACCTTTTCCCATACTTGATTTGGTTCTTCCCAATCAAAACCAATAGCTCTTGCTTTATCTTGTATGCGCAATGCTTTTAATAAGGAAGGCATACTGTTAGGCACACCAGATAGTGCACCTTTGTTGCCTTCTTTTTGTTTTAATTTTTCCCAGTTCGTAGTTACTTCAGCAGCATCTTTTACTTGCACATCACCATAAATATGAGGATGACGAAAAATCATTTTTTCACATAACGAATTGATAACATCGGTGATATTAAAATCATTGGTTTCGCTACCTATTTTTGAATAGAAAACTAAGTGCAATAAAATATCTCCGATCTCTTTTTTAATTTCGTTCTTATCACCTTTTAAAATAGCATCACTCAATTCATACGTTTCTTCAATCGTTAAATGGCGTAATGATTCCATGGTTTGTTTTTGATCCCAAGGGCATTTTGCTCTCAGGTCATCCATGATGTTTAATAAGCGATTGAATGCTATTAATCGAGGGTCTAAAGGATTTATGTTTGTTTCGTTCACTTAATTATTTTTTTATTGTCATGCTGAACTTGTTTCAGCATCTCTTTATTGAAAAGTGAGACCCTGAAACAAGTTCAGGGTGACCACCATTATTACATTGTTATAAAGCATTTAAAATAGCATTCTCCACTTCTGCACTATCCCACTTCGCTTCAATATCAGGCATAGCCATAATTTTATCCATGATAGCTTGTTGCTTATTCCCATTAGCTAAAGCTTCACTGTATCTAATATGCGGACTGTAAGTCACCATACTGTACAACGGCACCCATTTCTCAGGATATTTATCACTAAAACGTGCTTCAATTTTCTTTTGTAATAAAAATACTTTGTCAGCCGTTTTATCACGCATTTCAATAAAATTAGCAATGGCTAAATCAGCGATAGCATCACCATCGGGTTTACGTAAAGTTTCATATTCGTGTAAACACTCCGGTGTAATATCTCCGTATTTATCAATTAACTTATTTAATACCACGCAGTCTTCAAAACCACAGTTCATTCCTTGTCCGTAAAAAGGAACAATGGCATGAGCGGCATCTCCAATTAATGCAATCTTATCATCAAATACCCATGGTTTACATTTCACTGTTACCAAACTAGATGTGGGATTCGCATTCCAATCTTGCAATAAAGTTGGCATTAAAGGAACTGCATCAGGGAATTCTTCTTTAAAGAAATTCATCACATCAGCGTCTGTTTTAATAGTTTCG
>JBBIUW010000582.1:0-2114 GCA_037440045.1 Sphingobacteriaceae bacterium | reverse complement strand
AACGACAGCCTAAATAAATTCGATTTTGTTCCGGTCATAAAGCAGGCTCCCCACACTCAACAGGAATTAGACAGCATTAAAAATATTATTCATTCACTCCCATTTTATGAAGGCTTGATTTATAATAAAGAATTGGGAACCACATTAATGGCGATCACTTTTACAAAAAAAGGCCTCAATACGAAGCATCGCATTGCTATTGTTAAGGAAATAAAAACATTGTCTGAAATATTCGCAAAAAAACATAACCTGGAATTACATTATTCAGGAATGCCATACA
This sequence comes from Sphingobacteriaceae bacterium, assembly GCA_037440045.1. Lineage (GTDB taxonomy): Bacteria > Bacteroidota > Bacteroidia > B-17B0 > Aurantibacillaceae > UBA4416. Next base: position 1,834 of record JBBIUW010000582.1, on the reverse strand, counting down.
TCCGTACAGCAATCATGGAAAAAGTTTCCAATGAAATGGGATTATTTTTAGTACTTGCAGTATTGGTTATGGCAATTATTCTTTGGATCTTCTTTGGATCATATACAACGGTGTTATTTTCAATTATAATTGTTGCAATTGGGGTTGTATGGTCGCTTGGTACAATTGATATTTTAAATTATAAAATCACAATTCTTTCAGGTTTGATACCACCACTAATAATGGTAATAGGTATTCCCAACTGTGTTTTCCTTATCAATAAATATCACAGTGAATTTTCTAAACATGGCAATAAAATAAAATCTTTAGCACGGATGGTAGAAACCATCGGCATAACACTTTTCCTTGCAAATATAACTACAGCCATTGGCTTTGGAGTTTTATATTTTACCAACAGTTCCTTACTGGTTGAGTTCGGTGTAATTGCAGCCATCAATGTAATGGCAACTTATTTAATTACTTTAATTCTGGTTCCGATTATTCTCAGTTTTTTACCAGCCCCAACTTTAAAACAAACAAAACACCTTGACGCAAACAGAATAAATAAAATATTAGCATTTGTCGATCACCTTGTTCATCATAACCGGAAAGCCATTTATATTGGAATAACAGCAATCACACTAATTTCTATTTATGGAATGAGTAAAATAAATGTAATTGGTTTTGTAGTGGATGACTTACCGCAAAAGGATCCCATTTATTCTGATTTAAAATTTTTCGAAAAAAACTTTAACGGTGTATTGCCATTTGAAATTTCCATTGATACAAAAAAACAAAACGGTGTTTTTGCCGACAATGGAAAAAATCTCTATAAAATAAAGAAGTTGCAAAAAGTCTTTTCTGAATATTCTGAATTTTCGAAACCATTATCTGTAATTGAAGGAATAAAATTTTCCTATCAGGCATACAAAGATGGTAAACCCAAGTACTATATTCTTCCGGGTGCAACTGAGTTAAATGAATTAAGTCAGTATAATTCAACTGTAAAAGGGCAGGAAAACAAACTTCAAAAATTTATTGACAGCAGCAAGCAATATACCCGGATTAGTATTCAAATGGCAGATGTTGGTTCAAAAAGAACTAAAGAACTTTTGACTGAAATAAAACCAAAAATAGATTCCATTTTCAATCCCAAAGATTATAATGTAAAACTTACGGGACACAGTTTAATGTTTTTGAAAGGAAATGATTACTTGCTTAAAAACCTTTTTGAAAGTTTACTCTTAGAAATATTATTAATTGCACTTGTTGGTGTTGCACTTTTTCGTTCGGTTCGTATCATCTTACTTTCAAAATTGCCTTGTCTTATTCCGCTTCTTATAACTGCAGGAATTATGGGTTATTTAGGCATTCGATTTAAACCATCAACGATATTAATTTTCAGTATTGCATTCGGTATTTCTTCTGATGGAACAATTTATTTTCTCACCCGGTATCGGCATGAATTGAAAAAAAATAAACATTCAGTTCCGGAAGCTATCTCAATTACAATAAAGGAAACAGGAATTGGTATGATATATACTGCTGTTATTCTTTTTTCAGGTTTTGCAATTTTTGCAATGACAGGCTGTTCCTCCTCTTTCTTTTTTTCCTTGAATTCTTTATAGAAAGCAACATCATCGGCTAATTTTAAATCTTTGTAGCTTAAAATTATTTGTTTTGCCAAAAATCCAGCCTGTGACCAAATAAAATTTTTGTAAATCAAACTGGGCAAGATTAAAAATATTAAAATAATAAAAAATATTAAAAACTTCTTACTTGCTGATTGAAAAATTTCTTTTAATAAACCGACAAATAAAATCAACAAAAAGGCTGAGGCTAAATACAAATACCT
>JBBIUW010000581.1:0-2123 GCA_037440045.1 Sphingobacteriaceae bacterium | reverse complement strand
TGCAACTGAAATTGCTCCAAGGATTTGTTATTACAGAAACTGATATTTCCGTTTGTATCAGTGCAAATAATGTATTGCAGATTAGCCTGAATTAAAATAGATAATGTGCTGTCCAAGCTGTAGGGGTAATTCATACAATCGACTTTTAATGTCTAGCACAAGGTCTGAGTTACTACAGCAGTAAACGGTAGTACTAGCTATAATTAAATAGCAGAACTTTGCTATATAATTGTAGTTGTTTTACTACTTTTTGGCCTCCAACTCATGAAATTCAAGCTATTCCGCCCATATGCACTTTGGGTGGTCAGAATTTACTTATTGGAATGGGGGCTATGATAGCTCCATAAAAAATACAATTAACTGATTTTCAATAAATTGCGTTTATGTTTTTCCAGATCCCCGAGTTCCAGAATTCATGTAAAACAGAAAATCAGTAAGAATTTTAAAGAACTTTTGATATTTGCGTCTATGCTTTTACTAAAAAATTTACTGAACTTTATCCCGGTCAGAAATAATTTTTATTTTTTCATTTTCCCTTCATGTTGGGCTTCTAAGTTTGTTTTGAAATCAAATAATCAAATCAAAAAACAAAATTTATGAAACCGACATTATTATTTTCCGCAGCCATTTTATTATCAGTTGCAACTTTTGCACAAACAAGTGTAAAAAATCAGCAAACGGTTAAAAGTAATACTGCTGCACAAAGCAACATGAGTAGTACTGAAGTAAAAAGTTCTGGTAGTGCATCTTCCTCCTCCAGCCTCCAGTCAAATGCTATAAACAATACTGAAAAAAAGGGTACTGCTACCGCAGAAAAAGGAGAAAACAAAGCTTACTCAGAAAAAAAGGAGCTAGCCGCAAAAAAAGACGCCCAATCTGAGCAGTTTAAAAATGCAACGTCACAAGACTTAAGCATTTCTGCTAACGCGAAATCTGAAGAAAAAGCAAATGGCATTGAAAGCAAAGATAAAGTGCAGGATAATTCGTCTTTAGATGAAAACAACCATATTTCGGCCTCGGATGTCAAAAACAGTGCTAATGACATGCTGAGCGAAACTAAAGTGGCAATAGATAATAGCGCAACTTCTGCTACAAAAGCTAGCAATGATGTATTTAAAACGATTGGTAAAACAGATGAAAAGATAAATGCCTCATCTGTAAATACTATAAAATCTGCTGCATCGATGGCTCATTCAATTAAATCAGTTCCCGCATCAATAAAAATGAATACAGGAATAAAAACTAATAGCAGGATTATAATTAAATAGGAATTTTACAAAGGTGTTGCATAATAAATAATGCAACACCTACTAAATGGAAGCGAATAACAGGTAACCAAAATCAATAAACAGCAACTAATGAAAGTTCTAAACGGTTTAAAATATTTTGCAGGCATGTTTTTTCTAATAAGCATACCACAATTGGTTACTGCTAATGATGCTAAACCCGTATTACATTTTAGTAATTGTACTTTTGTTTTGCAGCGTGCTCAAATAGATACCTTACTCCCAACGGGCAAGAAAACTGATAATCCAGATAATAAGCCTGTGACTGAGATTATAAAAACGGTACCCAAAGCACGTAAGCAGGTTGCACCAATACTTGTACCTGTTCAGGTAAAGCCTCCTATCATAATCAAACCAAAAATTATTAGAATTATTCACTAATCAAAATTGCTATTTCATGAAATGAGCATAACAAAGATTTGTCAGCAACTAAATGTTTGTTAGCGAATTCTCTGGCATAAATCAATAAACATTAACATATGAAACTCATCCTGTTTTTCATTTCAATTATATCATGCAATACTTTCTGTTTTGGACAGACTAATAGTGTTGCAGCGGGAGGAGCAGATAGCGCTCTGCCCAAATCTACTTTTACTGTTGGTTCGATTTATGCCGATAATGCAAGTTATTACGGTCAAAAAGCAGAAGAACGTACACCCTATCTAGCACTGGCAGCTTCTTATCGTTTTAAGTCAGGCTTTTATTTAAGTGGTCTTGCTTATAAATTGTTAAACGACAAAACCTCTTCCGTTTCTGCTTCCAGTTTGGGGGCAGGATTAAATTTTAAACTGGCCAAAAAACTTACCGCAGATCTAAGTTATAGCCATAGCTTTTATC
>JBBIUW010000580.1:0-2149 GCA_037440045.1 Sphingobacteriaceae bacterium | reverse complement strand
TAACCGTCATCTTAAGCTTACTGTATCCCTCTTTCACCTCCAAAACCTCAATACCCAACCATTGGCTAAAGTAATCTTTAGCCATCATTATATTTACTATTTCATTAGGATTTTTCATTACACACGAGGTTTCCAAGGTGTTTCAATCGCCTTTAAATCTTGTGTTAATTTTCGTGATAAAACAAATAGATAATCAGATAGTCTGTTCAAATATTTATAAATCAATTCGTTTACAGGTTGCTCTTCATTTAATCTTAAAACACAACGTTCAGCTCTGCGGCAAACACATCTTGCTACATGGCAAAAAGAAACAGTTGTATGTCCTCCTGGTAATACAAACGATTTCATTTCGGGCAAATGCTCATTCATTAAATCAATTTCTTTTTCCAATAACTCCACATCAGAATCCGAAATTTGTGGTAATACCATTTTATTTTTTTCTGGATCTGATGCTAATAAAGAACCTATTGTAAAAAGACGATCTTGCACTTCAATTAATATAGCTTTCGAATGCTCGTCTATTTCCTGATCTCGAATCAAGCCAATGTTAGAATTCAATTCATCAACTGTTCCATAAGCCTCTATACGATTATCAAACTTAGGAATGCGAGTTCCTCCTATTAAAGAGGTTTGTCCTTTATCACCAGTTTTTGTATAGATTTTAAATGCCATTTACTAAATTGAAAACTATCTAATTGTATTAGAATTTGAAACTAATATTAATGTTAGGTAAAATAGGTAACTGATTAACACGCTTATTTCTTACACGGTCGTAATAGAAAATATTTTCTCTGTTATACACGTTTGTAGCTCCAGCTGTTACTTCTAACTTTGTTTTTTCGTTAATATTGTATAACCATTTCAAACTAATGTCCATACGGTGATAATCTGGTAATCGACGTGAGTTATAATCGCCTGGTACATACCCTAAATTAGCATTAGCTGTAGTATAATCATAAGTGAATTGATTATTAAAATCAACTTGGGGATAATAACCTCTTGTAGGAGTGAAAGGGAAACCTGATCCATAATTCCAACGGATACTTAAATCTAAATTTCGTTTTTTACCAAAAGTATAAGTTCCCACTAAATTCACGTTGTGTCTTCTGTCAAATACAGGAGCATACTCAAACACATCTCCACTAGCTGTATTTCCAGTATAACGTTTATTATAAGTTAATGAGTACACTACCCAAAAGTATAATCTTTTTTTCTCAAACTTCGCTGTAAAATCTAATCCAGTAACTTGCCCCTGCTCCATAATAAAATCTTTTTTATTAGCATCTGGTTTATCAGCATTTTCAGGAGTATCATCAAAAAGTTTATCTCTATTTACACTTGCCATTTGAGTGAAATATTTTTGATAGCCTTCTATTTGTATTTCTAAATGTTTAAATAAATCAATTTCAAAACCAGCAACTAAGTGACGAGATTTTTGAATAACTCCATTTGTTGTAACCGTTTTGTTATTCTTGTCTTTGTATTCAGTTGGTAAATTTTCTGGGCCGTTAATAAACCCGTAAAATAAGTTTACAACATCTCTATCAGAACTTGCACTCATTAAACTTTGGCTATATAATCCGCCCGCAAATTTCATACGCGTTGCTTTAGCAATATGGTAGAAAAATTTCTGAAATCCATTTCTATCCTTGTCTGATTTAAAAAATTGTCCAAAATTAACCTTGCCTTGTAAACGAGGTTCAGGAGATAAATTATTAAAAGAAGCATAATACTGTAAACGGAAACTAGGCTCTAATACTATCCATTTTTTCTTATCCAACCATCTAAATTTCATGTGAGCTCCTAATTCTAAAGAGTTTTTTGCGTAAGAAATTTTTGCCAAATTAGGATTTTGTAAATCATATGTGGTGTTAGTTCCTACTAATTCAAAACCATATTTTAATTCATTACGACCAAAATATTTTAAGAAGTTAAATCCTCCATTAAATCCTCCAACCGAACTTGATTTAGTATCTGTATCAACCGAACCTTGATAATCTATTTTATATTGTGAATAAGCAAAATTACCTTCAATTAATAGAGTGGAGTTTTGAGGGATTAAAATAAAGTTACTTCCTCCGCCGAATGAAGTCCAACTAAATTTTGCTAAATCTTTATAAACTACTTTATCATTAAAGTTATATCCAAA
>JBBIUW010000579.1:0-2164 GCA_037440045.1 Sphingobacteriaceae bacterium | reverse complement strand
CAAATCAAACACGCGACCTGGTGTAGCAATCACAATATCAACACCATTTTGCAGTTGCTCTATTTGAGGATCTTGATCAACTCCACCAAAAATCCCTAATGTTTGTACATCTGTATATTTAGCAATTTTATCAAACACCTCTGTAATTTGAATAGCTAGCTCATGGGTTGGAACCATAACGATAGCCTGCACACCGTGGCCAGTTCCTGCTTTGGAAATTAAATGAACAATAGGGATTGCAAAAGCTGCTGTTTTGCCAGTACCAGTCTGAGCAATAGCCAATACATCTTCTCCATTTAAAATATTAGGAATTGCTTTAAATTGGATATCAGTTGGTCGCTTAAATCCTAATTCGCTTAAACTTTGCTTTATTTCAGGGATGATATGGTATTCTTCAAATTTCATAATACAAAGGTAGCAGAATTTACAGTTTATTGTCACTTCTTTAACCCAAATACATTATACCTAGTAAATCCACTATTTACTCACAATAAAACTTTTGTTATGATAAAAAAAATTTACTACTCACTTTGTATTACAATCATTATTTCAGCAATCTATTCTTGTGATGTGCCTAGTGCTTCCTCTGGTAATACTACACCCGAAGTTGCATCATCTGTTAGACTACCAAAAAACGAAACGACACCGTTTGTAAAAGAAGAACAAAAAACAGAAGTTTCTAAAACTGATAGTCGAATTCAAAAAAGAAAAGTTGTTAAAGATTCATTAAACGAGGATAAAGCGCAATACACAATTAATGATAACATTATTGATTCATTAAATCGTATTGTACCTCTTTATGACAAAACAACCTACAACCAATTATCTGTAACTTATTTTTCTACGTTAGCTGATTCATTACATGGTAAGTCTTACTTTGCTAATAATGCTGATGGTGTGATGCTTTCAATTATGGATGTTTTAACTTCAAGAATTAATGAAGGAACTGATATTGTTTTTTTAATTGACAAAACAGGAAGTATGGATGATGATATTGAAAAAGTGAGAAGCAGTTTACAAATGATTATGGATTATTTATCAAAGTTTAATAATGTAAAAGTAGCCATGGCTTTTTATGGAGATAAAAATTATCATTACAATTTATGGTACAACAGAACTGATTTAACTAATAATATTTCGACCATTAAAAATTTCATGGAAACGTATACTACCATTGGAAATCCTGATGTGGCAGAATCGGTTAATGATGGGATTGTTAGAACTGTTGAAGAAATGAATTGGACACCAGGAAACAGAAGATTAATGTTGGTTGTAGGCGATGCTCAATCTCAAATCCCTCCCTACTCTAGTTACAGTCAATCACAAGTTATTCATAAATGTGATTCAATGCAGGTAAAATTTAATTTATACCCAATTATCATTGCCAGTAAGCAAACATTTGTAGAAAAAATATATGATAAAAATAAAGATTTTGCAAATGTATATCCTAATCCTGCTAATGATTACTGTCACCTAAAATTACCAGGAAACGAAACTATGTTTTATGAAATAAATGATTTAACTGGAAGAAAATTAATTTATTCAAATACAACTTCCACTGGAATTAACGTTCAACTCAATAATTTACCAAGTGGCGAGTATTTAATTCAAATTTATAATCAAGATTTATCTAAATTTTATAGCAAACCACTTATTATTCAACATTAAACAATTCTATCTAAATAAAATAACAATAAGGCATATTTAGATTGATATTCTCTCTCGTAACCAATAGTTTTATATTCTTTTGGATGAGCATAAGCTAAATTTTCAAAAGCAACTAATAACTGATTAAAATCAATAGCATCCATTTTTTTGAGAAATAATAATTGATTTCCTTCTAATAGTTTATAAATATCCAACGCCGATTTATGTATTGATGAGTTTGAGTAATTCTTTATTTCATCTATGATATCGTTAATTTGCATAACGCAAACATAACAAAAGAAATATTAATTTGTAGGGAAATCAAAGCTTTGTATATTTAAACCATCTAATTACATTAAAATAAAACTATAAATGAAAACAGTTATTACTTCCGAAAATGCACCACTTCCTATTGGCCCGTATAGTCATGCAAACATGATTCCTGCATCTGGCAATATGCTTTTTGTTTCAGGACAAGTTGCAAAAGACGCAAAAACAAGCGAGTTAATATTAGGAG
>JBBIUW010000578.1:0-2176 GCA_037440045.1 Sphingobacteriaceae bacterium | reverse complement strand
GTAGGACCAGAAAGTAATGCATACATGTTTTCAACACTGGTCTCCTTGACAGCTTCTTCAATACTGCACTTTCCTATTACAATTGTACTAATACCAATATCCGCAACCATATTTAATGCTTTCTGGATTTTAGGTTTATGTAGATCCAATTCTAAAATTAACACTTTTTTTCCCGCTTTTGCAAGAATTGCAGCTATATTTATTGAAGTGAACGTTTTTCCCTCACCAGGGTTATTACTTGTAATCACTATAACTTTAGAACCTAAGCCAGGTGCCATATACTGTATGTTAGTACGTATTGTCCTGAATGATTCTGTAATAGGAGATTTGCTTTCTTTCTCCACTGCTATAGCCCAATTAGCGACAGACGGTGAAAATATAATTTCTCCCAATATTGGAAATGAAGTTTTCTTTTTCAACTCATCCAGGCTCTCGATTTTTGTAAAAAATGTTGTGCGGATAAAGATTATAAACAATGATATAATTAGTCCGATCGCCAAAGATGAAAATCTAATTTTCTTTTTATCCGGCCTTATTATTCCTATACTACGCCCTGTTTCAATCACCTTTATTTCGGGCAATATGCCTGCACGGCCAATAATGGTATTGGACTTTTTCTCTAATAAAAATAAATACATTTTTTGATTTACATCCAGATCTCGTTCAATGCTTAGCATATCACGTTGTTTCTTTGGAATAGTCTTTATCTTCGAAATATAAAAATCGATTTGTTTTTCAACATTTGCCTTCCCTTCAGATATTGCTAGTTTACTATTGGAAATATATATTAATAAATTATTTTTTAACTTCTTAATTTTTTGTTGCCCCTCTACTATTCCATAGCTTTCCATTGTTAAACCATTTAATTTTTCATTTTCCTCCAACTGTAATTTGTATAATTCGGAAGTACTTTGCTTTAGAAAAGCATCATCACTCACAACATATACATCAGGGGGTAAAAACTGAGGGTCTTTATCTTCAATAATATATTTTTCTAATGCATTTAAAGCTCCTAATTCTAAATTTAATTTTGATCTTTGTGAATCATAGTCACTCATTTTTTTAAAATAATCATCTCGTTCTTTATCTAAATCCAAAATGCCCTTATTTTCTTTAAACTGTTGCATTGTGTCCTCAATAGATGTCAGAACATTTGTTACTTCGGACATTTGTTTTTCAATATAATTTAAAGTGTTAGCATTTACATCCAGTCTGGTTTTAACACTATTCTCAATATAAACCTTAGTCAACGTATCCAAAAAAGCTTGCGCTCGTTCAGGAATAACATCTTCTAATTTCAATTGCAATATGTTTGTATTCTCAGGGTTTTCGACAGAAAGAGCCGCTTGAAACTTATAAACTAAAGTTTGAATATCATGAATTACTAATTTGTAATCAATTGCTGATACAGCAGGGACATCCTCTTTAGAGATCGTTTTGTTTTTTACGAGTAATTTTATATCGGAATCAATAAATTCTTTATTAAAATATCCTTCTTTGTTTATTTCCTCACCATTATTGTTTATTTGCAATTGATACCTGCTTTCATCAATTACCTTAAACCCTATTTCCTTTTCATAAAATTTAGGGTTAATTGCTAGCACATCAATTTCAAATGGCATTGCATTATATACTTCGGTAGTTTTTATCCGGCCTACAATATAATATGAAACATCAAGTTTCATCCGGCTTACTGCTTTATTGATCAAATCATACGATTTTATTACCCTCATTTCGGTAGTATTATCAACACTTGATTTATTCCACCAATTGTAATATGAATTAAAATTTTCTCCTATTATACTCTGCTCATTCACCATATCATTAGTCTTAAGAATTAATTGGGTTTGAGCTCCAAAAATGTTTATTAACTTGTAAGTATATATATATGAAAATAAATAAGAAATAAGTAATAAAACAATGACTATATACCAGTTTTTGGAAACAATCCGAAATACTCTTTTTAGATCATCTATATCAATAATGCTATTCCCCGATTTAATTTGTTTCAATTTATCCATAAGCTGCAAATTTAATAGTATTTTATTTCTTACTATTCTTTTTTTGGACATTTTAGTAGCAATAATACCACTAAAGACAATTGATACTATGACCAATAAGGCAAACAAAATATTTATTTTTGCCAAATACAAAATGTAAACAGCCATATAAAAAA
>JBBIUW010000577.1:0-2178 GCA_037440045.1 Sphingobacteriaceae bacterium | reverse complement strand
TATGTTAAATGACTTTCCTAGATATTTTCCTTACCTAGGAAACAAAAAATTAAGAACAGAATTGAACAATATTGACTCAAGATTTAATTCTTTTTATTACAATCCATTTTATTCGTTACCATATACTCAAGTAGAGTATTTAAGCGCTTCATTACATGGCTGGTTAAATATTCCAGGAAAATATGACACTTTAATGTACAAAGGATTTCAAACCGCACCAGCAAATGAAAAAGGACAAATGATTAAGGCGAATCCTAAATACTCGTTTATAAGTAAAAAAAACAGGAACTATCTCGACTCTATTATTTCATTTTCCAAACAAAATAACATAGCACTCACTTTAGTAACAACTCCTATTTATGGTAGTGGTTATGATCAAGTCATAAATAAATCCTCCCTTGTAAATCAACTAAATAATGTTGCTTTTATTAACCATATTATATACTTAAACTACACGGATTCCTTAAAATTTAGTGATTCTACATTATTTTTCGACAATGAACACCTTAACTTTGCCGGCTCTAAAAAATTTAGCATAAGTTTTTCAACTGTATTCCATAATATTATGGCTCAAAACACGTTATTTAACAAATAAAATCATTATTTTTAAAGGTCAATTAACGTATGCGTATTCTTTTTAACAAAGTTCTAATTATACTATTCATCCTATTAGGCACTGCTTTTTCTTTTAAAGCACAAGTGGCCAAGTATAGTAATGAATTTTTAAGCGTGGGTGTAGGTGCTCGTGCATTATCGATGGCAAATGCTAATGTTGCCTCTGTAAATGATGTTACAGCGGGTTACTGGAACCCTGCAGGATTGCAGCTGCAAAAAAGTAATTTACAAGTTGGATTAATGCATGCCGAATACTTTGCAGGCATTGCTAAATACGATTTCATTGGTGGTTCTAAAAGATTAGACAGCAATAGCGTAGCGGGCATTACCTTTATAAGATTTGGTGTAGACAATATTCCGAACACTACTGAACTCATTGATGCTAATGGAAATGTTGATTATTCTCGTTTAAAGTCTTTTAATGCCGTGGATGTAGCCGTATTATTATCCTATGCCCGAAATATGGTAAAAATTAAAGGATTGAAAATTGGTGTTAACGCCAAAATCATACGTCGTAAAATTGGTGATTTTGCTGGCGCATGGGGTTTTGGGCTTGATGCTGGCGCTATGTATGACTACAAAAAATGGCGTTTTGCCGCAATGGCAAGAGACATTACAGGAACTTTTAATGCTTGGAGTTACAACCTATCTGATGAAATGAAACAAACCTTTGCTGTAACAGGTAATGAAATTCCATCCAACTCTGTGGAGGTAGCTGTTCCTCGACTAATCTTAGGAGTTACAAGAACTTGGTATGTATGGAATGACCGTATTTCAATTGGCGGAGAATTAAACTTCATAAATACATTTGATGGTAAACGTAATACAGTTGTAAAAACAAAAGCCTGGAGTATGGAACCTGCTTTAGGTTTAGAATTAGGCTACAAAAATTTCATTTTCTTACGAGGTGGATTAGGAAATGTTCAAAAATCAAAAGATGTTATGGGATCAGATATAACAACTGTTCAACCAAACATTGGTGTTGGTATTAAATATAAAGTGTTTGCTTTAGATTATGCTATGACAAATATTGGAAATGTATCTACTTCGTTATACTCACATATTTTTACTGTTAAAATTGATATTAATAAAAAAATAGTTAAATGATAAAACGTTTATCCATTTTATATTTCTTTATCTTGATTACAACTCAAGTTGTGGCTCAAAAATATGGAAATGAATGGATAAACTATTCTCAAAAACATTATCGTATTGATATACCTGTTACTGGATTATATCGAATCAACTACAATACATTAATCAATGCTGGCGTTCCTCTCGGCTCAATTAACCCTAAAAATTTTCAATTATTTATAAAGGGAGAAGAGCAATACATTAATATTATAGGGGAAAGCGATGACACATTTAATCCTACAGATTACATTGAATTTTATGCAGAAAAAAATGATGGTGTATTTGACTCATTAGCATACACAAACATAAATCGTATTCCAAATCCTTATATACCATTATTTAATGATACTAATTACGCATACATTACTTGGAATAATTCCACAAGTAACAAACGCGTTACTATTGAAACGGACATTAATTTTTCTGGGT
>JBBIUW010000576.1:0-2183 GCA_037440045.1 Sphingobacteriaceae bacterium | reverse complement strand
AGCCTCTTCGTGCAAAACAACCAAGTCTTCTTCCAATGTAGGTAAGCAAATTGTAAATTCAAATGGATTATCTGAAGAAGCTCAGGTTAATTTTACCTTTAATTTTATTGAAGGTTGCAAAGAACGAATGAAAGGTAATATTGAATCTGCCGAAAGTAGATTTAAAGAGTGCTTAAGATTAGATCCTAATTCGGCTGCTGCAAAATATGAACTAGGAAACATCTATCGCTTTAATGGTTTATACGACAATGCTCTTAAATACGGTAAGGAGTGCGCCAATGCCGAACCTAAAAATGAGTGGTATCAATTACTATACATCGAATGCTTACATAATAAACGTCAGTTTGAACAAGCCGCAGATGTTTATGCTCGTTTAGTAAAAACCTACCCTAACCGTCCTGAGTTTTACGAAGGATTGGCAGCAGAATACATGTATGCCGCTAATTACGAAAAGTCATACAAAACATATGATGATTTAGAAAAACGATTTGGTCAAAACGAAACATTTACCCTCAATAAAATAAAATTACTTCGTCAGCTTAAAAAAAATACCGAAACAGAAGCTGAGTTTAAAAAACTAATTCTGTCAAATCCAAGCGAGGCAAGATACTATACTTATTTAGCAGAGTTTTATCAGGAAACAAATCAAAATGATAAAGCGATGAATACCTATCAGGAAATTTTAAAAGTTGATCCCAAAAATCCAATGGTTCATTTAGCGTTAGCGGATTACTACAAATCTCAAAACGATAAAGAAAACTTTTATAAAGAAGTTAAAATCGCTTTCGAAAATCCAGATTTAGAGCCTGACACTAAAGTAAAAATATTAGTCTCTTACTACGAACTGGCTGACGTGAATGATACATACAAGCAACAAGCTTTAGAGTTATGTAACATCGCCATTAAACTTCATCCAACATCAGCAGATGTTCACACCATTTACGCAGATTTTTTATTGAAGGATAAAAAAATGCAACAAGCCAAAGATGAATATGCAATTGCTAGCAAAATAGATAAAAATCAATTCTCCATCTGGAGTCAGTTAATGTATGTAGAATCTGAATTAAATGACTACACAGCATTAGAGACTAACAGTTCAGAAGCAATGGAGCTTTTTCCAAACAATCCCCTACCGTATTTTTTTAATGGAGTTGCTAATATTCAACTAAAAAAATATCAAAAAGGTATTGATGCCTTGGAAGAGGGAATTGAATTTGTATACGACAATAAACCCTTAATGCTTGAATATTATTCCAATTTAGGTAATGCTTACAATGCCATTAAAAACTATGTAAAGTCAGATAAATCTTTTGATGATGCTTTAAAAGTAAATCCAGACGACGCATCAATTTTAAACAACTACGCCTATTTCCTTTCTCTTAGAAAAGAAAAATTAGACAAAGCCGAAAGATACTCAAGAAGAAGTAATGAACTTGCACCTAACAACCGATCTTATATTGATACTTATGGTTGGATTTTGTATCAATTAGGAAAATATACAGAAGCAGAAACATGGCTTGCTAGAGCTGCAAAAATGGGCAATAAAAATGGCACACTACTCGAACATTATGGAGATGTATTGTACAAATTAAACAAAACAGACGACGCCCTGAATTATTGGAAAGAAGCTAAAGCCATTGGAGGTGGTTCCGAATTTTTAGACAAGAAAATAGCAGACAAAAAACTAAATGATTAAAAAACAATTCATATCCCTATTGTTATGTAGCATGTTTATCGTGTTATTTTCGATGATGTCTTGTAAATCAAAAAAGCATACTCAACAAACTAACACCAATCCTGTTCAGGTTGAAGATACCATTGGTAAATGCCGATTAGGTTTTAAAACAGCAAAAGCTTTATCAAAACATATCAAAGAAAACGAATTAGCCTATAATTGGATTTATGCCAAAGCCGATGTGCAAACCCTTATCGATGGCGAAGATCATAATTTAGATGTAAGAGTTAGAGGTAAAAAAGACAGTGCTATTTGGATATCTATTCAAGCCGTAGGATTAATTGATATTGCTAAACTACTTATCACACGCGATTCGGTAAAAATGGTAGTATACGTCAAAAAACAATACTTTAAAGGCGACTTTAATTACATTAACCAATTACTTAACGCTGATTTAGACTTTGATTTAATTCAAGCCGCTTTATTTGGTAATAGTGCTGATTTTGAC
>JBBIUW010000575.1:0-2188 GCA_037440045.1 Sphingobacteriaceae bacterium | reverse complement strand
GAACTTAAGAAAAGGAAAAGCATTGGCAGAAGTTGTTGGGTATGCAAATACAAATGATGCTTATCACCAAACAGCTTCTTCTCCTGAGGGTTACGGTGCAACATTAGCAATTCAACAAGCATTAGCGATGAGTGGTTTAAACCCATCTCAAATTGATTACATCAATATGCACGGTACTGGTACTCCTAATAACGATTTATCTGAAAGCTTTGCAACTAAAGCAATATTTGGAAATCAAGTTCCAAAGTTTAGTTCAACTAAAGCATTTACAGGTCATACTTTAGCTGCTGCTGCCAGCATCGAAGCCGTTATATCGGTTTTATCTATACAAAACAGTATGATATTCCCGAACTTAAATTTTACAACGCCTATTGCTGAAACAGGATTGATTCCTGAAACAACATTGGTACATACACCACTAAACACCATTCTTTCCAACTCATTTGGATTTGGAGGAAATTGTTCATCTTTAATTTTTAAGAAAGCATAATATTTTGACTAAGGCATACATAAACGGAACTGGTTGCATATCGCCACAAAACTCAATTGACAGTGAGTGGTTTTTTGACACCATTAATCCAGCTAAGGGAGATTATTTTGATGCTTTAGAACCATCATATAAAGAGTTTATAGCCCCTAACCTATTACGCCGTATGGGACGCGCCATTAAAATGGGTGTTGCGGCAGGTAATATTGCCATCCAGCAAGCAGGCATAGAAAAAGTAGATGCCATTATTACAGGTACTGGTTTAGGTTGTTTTGAAGATAGTGAGCGTTTTTTATTAGCAATTTTAAATAATGATGAACAATTTTTAACCCCAACATCTTTTATTCAGTCTACACACAACACCGTTGGCTCTCAAATAGCATTAATCATGAAATGCCATGATTATAACTACACTTATGTACATAGAGGTTTTTCGTTTGAAAGCACTCTGCAAGACGCTTTAATGTTATTTGAAGAAGGAAAAGAAACCATATTAGTTGGTGGGATTGAAGAACATACACCAAACTTTGTAGTGTTAAACAGAAGAGCACATAAATTTCAGGAAACAGGCACAACTCCCATTTGGAAATCTACCACTCCTGGTATTCAAATGAGTGAGGGGACTGCATTTTTTGTATTAAACAAAGCTAAAACAGATAAAAGTTTAGCAAGCATTGATGGTATTCAAACCTTATACAAACCAAAAACATCAGCTGATATTTTAAACAAACTAAATGGGTTTTTAAAACAACATAACTTAACCTTAGCAGATATAGATGTATCCTTAATGGGTTTTAGTGATGATGTGAATTTTGATGCTAAGCTACAAGAGCTTTTGCCTAGTATCGAAAAAGAATCTGTTGCTGCTTGTTATAAACACGTTTGTGGCGAATACCATACAGCTTCTGCTTTTGCAATGTGGACAGCCATTAAATTAATTGAAAAACAGAAACTACCTAAAGTATTAGCTATTTCTGACAAAGAACCTTCTCAAATTAAACATGTTTTAATTATTAATCAGTACTTAGGTATTAATTACTCGTTTACATTGTTAAGTCAGTGTTAATGTTAAAAGGCTGTGAATGATTAATAAACCACATAGACATATAGGTTTTATTAATGAAATAAGAATGGCATTAGAAGCTTTGCTTTACACAGAGTACACTATGTTAAAAACGAGTTTTTCTATCAAGCAACTTCCAAACAATACTAAAACTATGTCACTATGTGGTTTTAAATTTTTTAACCTCAACAGAAAGTAATTAAGCTAAAATGTCATCAAACCGATTTATAAAATTTTGGCCTGTAACAATTACTTTTCTAATTGGTGTAATCGCCTTCTTTATTTTTCACTCTTCGCTTCATTTAAGTTTTTGGTATTTGATTATCTGGATTAAACTATTTGCAATCATTCAATTTTGTGGTGCTTATTTTATTGGATTAAATTTTCACTTAAATTCTGTCAATAGTTTAAATACAACAGAAAAAAAAGTTCTATTAACATTTGATGATGGCCCTCATGCCAATACCATAAAGGTTTTAGAAGTATTAAAAAAACATGATGTAAAAGCTATGTTTTTTATTATTGGAAAAAACATTGTTGGCAATGAACGTATCTTACAGCAAATTGTAGCCGATGGTCATAAAATTGGTAATCATAGTTGTTCTCATCATCATTTTATTGATTTATGGTCAACTAGA
>JBBIUW010000574.1:0-2189 GCA_037440045.1 Sphingobacteriaceae bacterium | reverse complement strand
ATTAATTTTGCTGCTTCATCCTCCTCAGTAACAAAAGGGGAAACACTGTTAGATACGGTTAATAACATTTTAGCAATGAAAGTGGATATGGTGGTGATGCGCCATTCAAGTGCAGGAGCTGCTGAATTTTTATCAAAAAAAGTCAATGCTAAAATTGTAAACGCAGGTGATGGAGCTCACGAGCATCCAACACAAGCTTTATTAGATGCGTTTTCAATGAGAGAGAAACTGGGGGATTTGAAGGGAAAGAAAATTGCCATTGTTGGTGATATTTTACATTCACGAGTGGCTTTATCAAATATATTTTGCTTACAAAAACTTGGCGCAGAGGTTAAAGTATGTGGCCCTACAACTTTGATTCCTAAATACATAGAAAGTTTAGGCTTGAAAGTAGAAACTGATTTACGTAAAACACTTGAATGGTGTGATGTGGCTAATATGTTGCGTATTCAATTAGAAAGACAAGATATTAAGTTTTTTCCTTCCATCAGAGAATACACCATGTTGTATGGATTAGATAAAACATTATTAGACTCTTTATCAAAAAAAATTATCATAATGCATCCAGGCCCAATTAATAGAGGTGTTGAGATTACAAGTGATGTAGCTGATAGTGATCAATCTATAATCTTAGATCAGGTTGAAAATGGAGTAGCAGTTCGAATGGCTGTAATGTTTTTGTTAGCAGGACGCCAATAGTTTTTGTAATTTTTCTGTTAAAAACTTTCGTTCACCTTATTATTTACTAACCCGAATTAGTTATAAATTTACTTTTAACTAAAGGAATAGCTTATTCCAAGGTATTAACTAAACATAATAATATGAAAAAAATTTACTTAACAATTATTGCTGTTTCTGCATCTATAGCTTCAACATTTGCACAAACAGTTCCAACATGCTCATTAAATCCATCTTTTATTTCAAGCAATAAAGTGGGTGTTTATCCAGATAGCGCAGTTAATTTCGTTTCAGGAACAGTAGGTCTTCCATACGAACAAAATTTAACTGTTAAAGTTCCTAAGGATACTTCTTCATCTGGAATTACTTTTTGTTTCAATAAATTTATTATTTCTACTCCTTCAGGAATAACTAATTATAATTTCCCTCCTGGTTTAACATTAGGTTCTTCTACTTCTGCATTAGCTAATCCAAATGTAAATGGAGCTCCTTCATTAATGTTTCCAGGTGGAGCAAATAACTGTGCAAGTATTTATGGAACTCCTACAGCTGCTGGTATTTATACTTTACAAATTAGTGTTCAGCCTTATTTAACACCATTAGCATTTGGTAGTTGTCCTGTTCCTGCAAACACTAGTGGTGGTAGTTCTGGAATAACTGCTGCACAAATATTAAAATATTATATCATTAATATTTCACCAGCTACAGGTTTACAAGAAATTGGTAACGATAAAATGTCATTATATCAAAATGTGCCTAATCCATTCTCTTCAACAACAGATATAAAATTTTATGTTGAAGGAGAAGACAATGCTACAGTTACAGTATACAATACATTAGGCTCCATTGTTAGTCAACAATCAATTAAAACTTCAGTAGGAGAAAATAAAGTAACTATCAATGCCTCTAATTTAGTAAGCGGAACTTATATCTATACTTTAAAATATAAAAACGCAATCAGTACAAAACGAATGATGGTAATTAATAATTAATTACTATTTTCGAAGGAATAAAACATTTATGTCTGTTCAATCCTTCGAATTATTAATATTAGGTAGCAGTGCGGCAACCCCAACTGCTAACAGAAATCCAACCGCTCAGTTATTAAATATAGCTGAGCGGTTTTTTTTGATTGATTGTGGAGAAGGAACACAAATGCAAATGCGTAAATACAAAGCGCGGTTTCAAAGCGTTAATCATATATTTATTAGTCATTTGCATGGCGACCATTTTTATGGATTACCAGGCTTTTTAGCTAGTATGCATTTATTGGGTCGCAAAAATGATTTAACGATTTATGGGCCCAAGGAGTTAGAAGATATCATTGATATGATTCATAAACATTCTGATACCCATTTAAATTATACCATAAAATTTATTCATACTCAAAATACTCAAAAACAGTTATTGTTTGAAGATGATAAAGTTGAAGTATATAGTATTCCATTAAAACACCGAATTGCAACCACTGGTTATTTATTTAAAGAAAAGCCTCTTCCAAGAAATATAGA
>JBBIUW010000573.1:0-2189 GCA_037440045.1 Sphingobacteriaceae bacterium | reverse complement strand
GAAGAGTTTAAAGCAATCAATGCTCCATTTGTTGGAATGTATGTTTGTGGACCAACAGTTTACAGCGATGTACATTTAGGGAATTGTCGCACATTTATGTCGTTTGATATAATTTATCGTTACTTGTTGCATTTGGGTTACAAAGTACGTTATGTGCGTAATATTACAGATGCTGGTCATTTGGAAGGTGATGCGGATGTTGGTGAAGATAAAATTTCTAAAAAGGCAAAATTATCTCAGCTAGAACCAATGGAGATTGTACAAAAGTACACAGTTGGTTTTAGAGATATTATGGCTATGTTTAATACATTGCCACCAAGCATTGAGCCAACAGCTACAGGGCATATCATTGAACAACAAGAAATAGCTAAGCAAATTATTAAAAATGGCTTGGCTTATGAACATAATGGTACAGTATATTTTGATGTAGAAAAATTTGCCAAAACAAATAACTACACTGCTCTAACCAATCGTAAGTTAGAAGAGTTATTAGAGAATACTCGTGATTTAGATGGACAAGATGAAAAGAAAGGTCGATTAGATTTTGCCTTATGGATTAAAGCAAAGCCTGAGCATTTAATGAAATGGCCAAGCCCTTGGGGTATAGGTTTCCCAGGTTGGCATATCGAATGTTCGGCTATGAGTACAAAATATTTAGGAGAACAATTTGATATACATGGCGGCGGTATGGATTTACAAGCTACACATCATACCAATGAAATTGCACAAAATATTGCGTATTGTGGCAAGAGTCCTGCTAACTACTGGATGCATACAAATATGTTAACCGTTAACGGACAAAAGATGAGTAAATCTTTAGGTAATAGTTTTTTACCAATGGAATTATTTACAGGAAATCATCCTTTGTTAACTAAGGGCTTTAGTCCAATGGCGGTTAGATTCTTTATGATGCAAACACATTACCGTAGTACTTTAGATTTTAGTAATGAAGCGTTAACCGCTTCAGAAAAAGCTTATACACGTTTAATGGATAGTTATAAAACACTTCAAACTTTAAAAGCATCGGCTTCGTCTTCTGAAGGTATTGCTGCTTTAGAGAGAGAATGTTATAATGCCATGAATGATGATTTTAATACGCCAGTATTAATTGCTAATTTATTTGATGCTATTAGAATCATCAACTCAGCTAACGATAAAAAAGCGAGTTTAACACAAGCTGATATTGATTTATTAAATAAGATTTATCAGCATTTTGTGTTTGATGTGATGGGATTGAAAAAAGAAGAAGAAACTGGAAAAGCAAATACTGCATTGGAAGGTGTAATGGAGTTGGTTTTAGATTTACGCAATAAAGCTAAAGCTAATAAAGATTTTGCAACCTCTGATGAAATTAGAAATAAACTAACGGCTGCTAACATTCAAGTTAAAGACAGTAAAGAAGGAACAACTTGGAGCATATAAAAAAATGAAAATGAATTTTAAAAACTTTGCCCAATATTTTATATATGGTTCAATAAGCTTGGCTATATTGGTTGCTTGTAGTCCTGATGATAAACCTAAAGAAAATGTGATTGTACCTCCAGTTGTTGATAATACTAAGGAGATTCCTCAAATTAACTACACTGTTGAAACGCAATATCCTCATGATATTAATTCTTTTACCGAGGGGTTTTTATTTCATGAAGGTAAATTATATGAAAGTACAGGAGCAACAGAAAATCTTCCTCAAACAAAATCTTTGTTTGGAGAAGTGGATTTAAAAACTGGAAAAATTGAGACGAAAGCAGAGTTAGATAGAAATATTTATTTTGGCGAAGGCATTACTTTTTTAAATGGAAAAGTGTATCAATTGACATATAAAAACCAAATGGGTTTTATTTATGACGGCAAAACTTTTAAAAACACTGGTAAGTTTAGTTATACAAATCGTGAAGGTTGGGGTTTAACAACAGACGGTAAAAGTTTAATCATGAGCGATGGAACAAGTTATCTTACTTATTTGGATCCAACAAGTTTTGCAGTGACTAAAACTTTGGATGTTGCCGAAAATAATTATGTAGTTGAAAATATCAATGAACTAGAATACATCAAAGGTTTTATTTATGCTAACATCTGGATGACAAATACCATTGTGAAGATTGATCCTAACACGGGAGATGTAGTTGCTAAGATGGATTTAAGTGATTTATCAAGAAGAAGCAAAGAAAGTAACCCAGGCTCTTTAGAAA
>JBBIUW010000572.1:0-2193 GCA_037440045.1 Sphingobacteriaceae bacterium | reverse complement strand
TGAATAAACATAAACAGAAGTAACAACTGTACTAGTACAACCACTAGCATTGGTACCTGTTACCGTATAATTTGTAGTTACAGATGGAGTTACCGCCAAAGTTGAACCATTTGTGGCACCAGGATACCATGTATAAGTTGTGGCACCACTAGCTGTTAAATTAGCACTATTACCAGCGCAAATAGAAGGCGAATTTACTGTAATTGTGGGATTTGCAAACGCAGTAACTGTTGTTACTGCAGTGTTTGTACAACCATTTGTACCTGTTACGTTAACAGAATAAGTATTAGAACCTGCTACAGCATTAAATACAATTGTATTAGTATTACAGGCAGAAGCGCATGGTGTCCATGTATATGAACTTATATGATTACTTGCAGTAAGTGTTACTGAACTACCTGCGCAAACAGTGGAGGAAGATGAGGAAATGGTAACTGCAGGTTTAGCTTTAACCGTAACCGTTACCACTGCAGTATTCGTGCATGCTCCATTATTTGCAGTTACGGTGTACTGAGTTGTAGCAGCAGGAGAGACTACTACAGAAGCGCCTGTTATCCCTCCTGGATTCCAAGTATAGCTAGTAGCTCCTGTGGCAGTAAGTGTTGCACTACTTCCAGCACATATAACAGATGAATTAGTATTAACAGATATTAGCTCTGTTATGGAAATATCATCAATGTAATAATAATCTTGAACAAACCAAGGTGGTGGGCAAGTTCCTGTAATTGAAGGTGCTGTGCCATTAGTATAAGTACCATTAATAGCTCCAATTAAAAAATGTGTTTCTGTCCCATTGGCTAAATAATTAAATGTAAATTGCTGCCAACCATTTTGAGGTACATTTGTTGTATTAACAGGTGTGACAGGTCCATGAGTACCAAAAGATATAGCACCTGGCACAGGCATATAATTGTTAGCAAAAGCAAAACCTATATTGTCCATGTTAGACCCCGATGATTCCGCTAATGATAGATAAAATGTAATTTTATAGCTTCTTGCATTTTGCAAAGTATACTGTAAAGGGGCATACATTCCTTCATTCCACCATCCAGTCTGTTCTGTAGTAAATCCTGCATAAACATTTTGGCTTGGGAATTGAACATTTTCACATCCTAAATAATTATTAGGAATAGAACACGGCCAACTAGAGGCTGTTGTAAATAAGTCAGGAGTACCTGCATAATTTGCACTACTCCAATCACATGCATAATTAATACAGGACATTGCGTTTGGTACAGAACCAAGTTGCTCAAAGCTACCATTGCACAAATATTCACAATTAGGTGTAATTGGGCATGTTGCTGAACATATACTTGTCATTATTGACGAACTTATATATTCTATTTTATATAATCCTGTATTGTTACAAGAAATACAATTGTTACTTAAACCAAAAGCAAGTGCAATTTTATAATCTTGTCCAACTGTTAATCCTGCATAAGCTAAATGGAATGTGCTATCATTTTCATAAGTAATTAAATGATGATCTCCCATATTATCACAAGTTCCATAATTTATATTCTTAATACATTTTTTATACGATAAAGATGTATGAAATCTAAAACTACTAATAGAATTAGAGGCAGTAAAATTATACCAAAGTGTGTCATTTGAGGTGGTTTGCCAACCTGTATTTTGTCCTGGAGTAATTGTTAGATTTATAGCCGTAGAACATGTTGTTCCTGTTTGCCCTTTTACTTGCCACATACACATGGTGCAAATTAAGAGTAATAGTAGGTTGAGTTTTTGTTTCATGGTTTTTGTTTTTGTAATATTAATTGTATTAGTTGTTTTGATATGTTATAATTATTAAGTGTCTGCATTTACTTAATAACTGATACTGTTTAACGTATAAACGTTTTATCGTGAAAATAAAGCGGGCGTGAAACTTACTACCCAATCCTTAGGAACTCCTCAGTCCCTTACTACCGAATAACAAGCCCACGCCCTTGCGGACGTTTGCTGTTTCTTCAGTAGTAAAAATAAAATGAGGAGTTTTAAGGATTACCGAATACAAACAAACTGTGTTTATACTAATATGTGTATTAAAATTATTTCTGTTTTGTAGTTTATACTTTAAATTGTTTAACAATATTATGAATTTTAGTTATTGGTTTTACAGAGATTAAATAAATGTTTTAGAAAGTTTCACTCAACAAAACAATATGTACTATTTTATGTCTTTTAGTTTGG
>JBBIUW010000571.1:0-2194 GCA_037440045.1 Sphingobacteriaceae bacterium | reverse complement strand
AACACTTAAGCCCTGCCTGCAATCTATCCATTGCAAACAAGGCTTAGTGTTCATTGCCAATTAAGGCAATATTTCTTACGTGAAGGATAGTTCACGGTTTGGAATTATTTCACCGTAACAAAATTATTAAATACCTACATAATAAATTATAAATCTTCTTTCCATTCCTTTTCTCTCTCTTCAAAATAATTATTTTTTGTATACCATAATTCTACAAGATAAATCTCTTCTGAACCTTTTTCTTTGTCAATAGATATACAAATATTTGTTTTAGCGAAATTCCAGACATATTCTTTTATCCGAATATTATCACCCCTTCCAAAATAATGGTCGGAGTCATTAACGGAAACATCAAAGAAATGATTATAAATTCCATATTTAGAAATAATCAATTTTAGCAAATCCTTTGTTAAACTTTCGGCTCCATCAAGGTCGTGAGCAAAATTTACATTGGTTGCTTCCTTGTTTACTAAATCTAAAGACTTTGGAAAATTAAAAACAATTTGTCCGAGACCTGTTTTTAAGAACGCGAAATTTGCTATTGCATATTTACCCGCTATTTTAGTGTAAAAATAAATATTCTTATTCTCAGGTGATAATTTTAGTTCATAGTTAATTTCATTTTTCAGTACAAGTTTTTTGCAATCATTTATATTCATAGACCAATGATAATCTTTATATCCATTGACCAAAGGATAATTAGTGATAAACTTACCAACAGAACCATATGGTAAAATATCGTCTTGATACATCCATTCTTTCAAACGGTACAACTCAAAAACAGCACTTCTGTTGTCCCATCCCCTACCGGCATATTTCTTTAAATACAAGTTTAAGTGTGTAGAATTTAATTCACCTTGTATTGAAGGTGTGTCCCAATTATAAAATCCATCCTTTCCTTTTGATGAAACGCCTAACACTCTATTAATTCTTTTTTTAATAAACTCTATTTCTTCAATATCTAAGAAACCGTTATACTGCCATTCTTTGATAAAAGAATCTTCAAAACAATCAAATGTTATACTCAAATAAAATATATTAGAATTTGTATAATGGATTTCAAAATATGGTATTGATTTTTCTTTGTTCCATGAATTATCTTCGCCTAAATCCAATGTTGAATAATAAATAAATTGGTTAAAAAATCGTTTCATGTTTTGTTTATCGTTCAACCATTTCATTTTGCTATCAAATAATTCACCGCCATATATATAACTAATCAATGTATCGTAACTTGATTCCTTTGGTTTGAATTTTGGATTTAAATTGCTTTCTAAAATGTCTAAGTATTTATTTATAACGCCCTTTCTGATTGCTTTATAATCATAATTAGTAACATCACTGTCGTTATTTTGCGAAATCAATCGGGCAGAGATTACGAAGAGAAAACAGAATATTCCTAATAAAAAATATATTCTTTTCATATAACACCTTCAGATATGCATTAAATTTATACTAACAGAGGAAATGTAACGTTACGACCACCGTTTGCCGTGTATACCCTCAAAAAGTTTTGTAGATTTCAATTTCAAAAAATGTTAAAATTTGTTACAGGCTTTTAGAATATCAATGCCACCACCTTGAGTTTATCGGATACCCCCCTATCGTTCAAATGTTCGGAACAAGGTAAAACATTTCACAGCCTACAGTATAAAATGCCTACAATCGTTTAAATTTCATTTTTAAAGTAACTTTAATGTGCAAGTGGTAGGATAATGTACCCTAAATATTTTCGTGCCCTATAATGAAAATTTAAAGGATTATCAGAGTATAAAAACAAAACCTGATTGAATACTAAAATATGCACTGTCTTTATCAATATTTAAGGACGGCATAATACCAAAAATTGTTTTTGAATTAGTTTGAAAAAGTAATGCAAAACCCACATTGAATACTGTTGTGTTATTTTCCGTCGTTATCGTATTATCATAGCTATCCTTCAATTCTGATTTAGTGCTTATATACGCCACACCAGCATTGGGTTGAATTTTAAAAGTTGGTGTTGAATTAATGCTACCATCAATATATGCACCTATAGAATATCCAGTTGCACCCATCGTAAATTTTAAATTATCAAATGCAATTGAAGAATATGAAATGCTTAAATACGAGGCGGTGAATGAAAGTGAAATTGGTGTTGCTTCATCTTGTTTTATTGCATGCAATGTCGCAAATGGAGCAATACCTGTACCCG
>JBBIUW010000570.1:0-2200 GCA_037440045.1 Sphingobacteriaceae bacterium | reverse complement strand
TCCCAATATTAGTTTTGCTTCTCGAAGTTTAGAATACACACTTCAAAATGCAAAAAGAGACAGTGTTAAAACCTTTAATAAAAGTGTTGAATCTACTTTTATCATTTTTCCTCTTGAATTAAAATTACAATCCAAACGCTTAGATAATTTCGGAGCTTATGTTATTTTTGGCGGAGGTTACACGATGGATTTAGTTTCGAAGAAGAAGACTACTACAACGGGTGGCGCTAATCAGTTGGAAGATGCTGTTCAATTAAAACGTGATGATTATTTTTATAGCGGAGGAGCAGGAGTAGATTTTTATTTAAAGTATTTTAAATTGGGCTTAGAACTTAAGATATTACAAGGCACAAAAAATTTATTACAACCTAACAATAATATATTTACCAATAGTATCAATAAAGTCAATTCTAAAATGACTATTTTTTCTATTACGTTTGAAGGATAAAAAATAATTAACTGAAGAATAAAAATCTTCCATTATTATGAAAAAAGAATTAAACCTAGCCATTGCGGCTCATATTGCTTACGATGAGCAATTACTAAAACAAGAAGTTGCTGAGCAATTATCTTTAAAATCTACCGATACATTTTTTATTAAACCTTTGCGTCGTAGTATTGACGCTCGCTCTCGTAACATTAAAGTCAATTTAAAATTAGCAGTTTGGATTAATGAACCAGTAACGGATGATGATTTAGGTATTCAATATCAGGATGTTTCAAGTTCTCAAAAATCAATTACAATCATAGGTGCAGGACCAGCAGGCTTGTATGCGGCCTTACGTTGTTTAGAAATTGGAATTAAACCAATTGTATTTGAAAGAGGAAAAGATGTGCAAGCTCGTCGTAGAGATTTAGCAGCTATTAATAAAGAACATATTGTTAATCCAGAAAGTAATTATTGTTTTGGAGAAGGAGGAGCTGGTACATATAGTGATGGTAAATTATATACACGCTCGAGTAAACGTGGAGATATAGAACACATATTAAAAACATTTGTGTTTCATGGAGCAGATGACGTTATTTTAGTGGATGCACATCCTCATATCGGTACTAATAAATTACCTAAGATTATTCAAAACATGCGCGAAACGATTATTAAGCATGGTGGCGAAATTCATTTTCATTCAAAATTAGTTGACATTAATTATAGTGGTGATAAAATTTCATCTGTGATTATTGACACTTCGACTCCGCTCAGCGTGACAGAAAATACAACAAGAATAGAGCACCAGTGCTCACATGTTATTTTAGCTACTGGACATTCAGCTCGTGATATATATGAGTTATTAGATAAAAAGAAAATTGTTATTGAAGCTAAACCATTCGCATTAGGAGTTCGTGTAGAGCATCCACAGGAATATATTGATAAGATACAATATAGTTGTCATTCGCACGATGAAGTTGTTTCTAAACGCTCTTATTTACCGGCATCATCGTATAGTTTAGTGCATCAAGTTCAAGGTCACGGCGTATATTCGTTTTGTATGTGTCCTGGTGGAATAATTGCACCTTGCGCTACGGCCCAAGATGAAGTAGTAACTAACGGTTGGAGTCCATCAAAAAGAAATAATCCTTATGCAAATAGTGGAATTGTGGTTGGCTTAGAAATGATAGATTTTGAACCTTATAAAAAATACGGAGCGTTAGCTGGATTACAATTGCAAAAAGAAATTGAACATCGTGCATGGCAAATGGGGGGTAAAACTCAAACCGCTCCTGCACAAAATTTACAAGACTTTGTAAATAATAAAGTAAGCTCTAAACTTATTGATTGTTCATATCAACCTGGTACACAATCAGTGCAAATGAATGATGTATTAGGTAAAATGATTGGTACAACATTGCAACAAGGCTTTAAAGCATTTAATAATAAAATGAGAGGCTATGTGAGTAACGAGGCTATTATTGTAGGTGTTGAATCTCGAACATCAACTCCTGTGCGTATACCAAGAGATAAGTTTACTTTACAACATGTTCAAATAAAAAATTTGTACCCTTGTGCTGAAGGTGCAGGATATGCGGGAGGTATTGTAAGTGCAGCAATGGATGGCGTAAATTGTGTGAATGCAATTTTTGCTACGCTGTAGGAGGAAGATTGTTTTTTTCTTTCTCTTCAGTAATTCTTCGGTGTCTTTTATAAATAAACACACCGCCCATCAGTAATGCTGCAAAAATAAATAAGCCCAACATCCCCCAT
>JBBIUW010000569.1:0-2201 GCA_037440045.1 Sphingobacteriaceae bacterium | reverse complement strand
GTAAAATAAATTCAGCTAGTCTGTAACGATAATTTTTTCATTAATCAATGAATTACTATCACTTGCTATGATAAAATAAATTCCTTGCTCCAAATGATTAACTGGGGCAGAGAAATTATTAGAATAATTTAAATCAAAGAAAAACACTGAACGTCCTAAAGCATCAATAATTTTATAAGACCCTGATTTTAATGATTTTATTTGGAAGCTTCCTTTACTTGGATTGGGCATAATAAAAAATTCACTACGAATATTTTGTTTTACATTGGTTAAATTAGGATTTATTTCAATTAAATTACCGTAAGGTTTAGCTCCATTACTTATATTAAAATCCATTTTTTTAACAACTAAATTAGAGGATGTGTTATATTGGAAAAGTACACCCACATCATTTTGCCCTCCTAAATGAGTCATTCCATAAAGATTAAGATCACTAGCATATAGTAAAGAACCAAAAGGATAACTGCCCGTAATACTATCAAAATCAAATTTTTTGATAAGTGTAGAAGAAGATATATTGTATTCAAATAAAGTTCCCATATTATGATTACCACCATTATTTGTCATTCCATAAAGTAATCCATTAGCTGTTTCAACTAAAGAACCAAGAGGAGAACTACCATTTATACTTCCTGAAAAATCAATCTTTTTATGACAAACTAACGATTGAGGATTAAATTGAAATAACACCCCTACATTATTTGTTCCTCCGCCAGAAGCCATGCCGTATAACATGCCATCACTTCCTTTTAATAAAGAGCCTAATGGATAACTTCCATTAATACTATCAAAATCAAATACTTTTAAAAATGAAAAGGAGTTAACGTTATATTGAAATAAAATCCCTTTGTTATTTACGCCCCCTTGTGATGTTAATCCGTATAATATACTGTCGTTCCATTGAATTAGAGCCCCATGCGGGTAACATCCATTTGTAGAATTAAAATCAAACCTTTTGATATAAATATCTGTAATTGGATTATACTCAAACAAAACACCTTTATCGTATGCTCCACCTTTTAATGTCATGCCATAAAGCATTCCGTTAGTTGTTTGTAACAATGAACCTAAAGGCTTACTACCGTTTGTACTATCAAAATTAATTTTTTTTGAATAGAAATTAGTAGAAGGATTAAATGAAAAAAATGTTCCCAAATTTTTTTGTCCTCCTTTATATGTTACTCCATATAACATGCCGTTATTGGCTTGCAAAAGGCTTGTATAAAGAGGATTAGCCCCATCTTGAGATGAAAAACTGTATCTAACATTTTGGTTATTTCCCTGATTATCTGTACTAAAAATAACTCCAACATCATTTTGACCACCCGTATTTGTCATACCCCAAAATTGATTTTGCGCATGATATGACTGACAAATCAAACTAATTAGAAAAAAATATAGAAAGTGCTTATACATCCAACAGGATTGTTTCAACGAAAATAACAAAAGTATCTTACTTAATCTACGATTAGCAAACTGTTTCTAAATCAATTATTCAACAAAATGCATACTCTATAAATTTTAATAATCCTTAAAACTTTTTAAATTTATCTTTTTAATTATCAGAAGATAAATGACAACCGAAGATATTGCAGATGCGTTAGAAATTACAGGCAAATTAATGGAGCTTCATAACGAAAATCCGTTTAAAATAAAATCCATTAATAGCGCCGCTTACAAACTAAGTAAAACCCGAATTGATTTAACCGCACCAACTGTTGAGGAATTAACACAACTTGATGGTATTGGAAAAAGTTTAGCAGAAAAAATTATTGAATTTCATACTACTGGAACAACTAAAGAACTGCAAGATTTAATGGCAAAAACTCCAGCTGGAGTTATTGAGATGCTTGGCATAAAAGGCTTAGGCCCTAAAAAAGTACGTCAGCTTTGGCATGAATTAGAGATTGAAAGTGTTACAGAATTATTGTATGCTTGTCATGAAAATAGATTAGTGGAACTAAAGGGTTTTGGAGAAAAAACTCAAAACACTATCATTCAAAATATTGAATTTAAAATTAAGAATACTGGATGGTTTCATTACGCATATGCCGAAAAAATTGGGCAACCAATTATTGATGCTATACAAAAGCAAACAGATTTAGTAAGTTTCACTGGTGCTATGTATCGCAAATGTGAAGTGATTGAAGAAATAGATATTTTAGTTGGGGATGAAAACATTGATTTAGATGATTTTGTTT
>JBBIUW010000568.1:0-2202 GCA_037440045.1 Sphingobacteriaceae bacterium | reverse complement strand
TACAGGAACATCACTTTCGTAATTAGGCACAATTCCTAAAACAGATATTGATGCATCAATATTATTAACAACATCATTAATAGAAGTTATTTTATCATGTAGGAAATAACGAATGAATACTAGAAGTAATGATAATAATAATCCAGTTAAAATGGCAACAATAATGGCAAACTTTTTATTAGGAGAAACCCAGGAACCATCGTTAATTGCTTCTTCTAATATGACATTTTGAGACACAAAACCTGCTTTAGAAATAGAGAACTCAGTTTTTTTCTCTAATAACATAGTATAATATTTTTCGCTAATACTAAATAAACGCATCAATCTAGAATGTTCTAAATCTTCATCTGGATTATTTACATTTTTGTTTTGGTATTCAGAATATTTCTTTGTCAAACTAGAGTATCGTGATTTATAATTTAGTCTAACCGCATTAATTGTTTCGATTAATAATTTTTTTTGTGTTTCGATATTGAAATTTATTTGTTTGATGTTTTCGCTATTAGGCGTAACCATATATAATAAATTTTCTTTTTCGAGTAATAGTTTTTGAATGCTTTGAGTATACTCTTTTATAGCATTTTCATATTCAGTACCAGATATCATAGATATTAATTGATATGAATCAATGCTTTTATTTTTGATAATATTTTGTTGCAATTCAGATAAAATTTTTTCATCTAATTCAACTTTTAACATGTCATCTTCTATTTTAGATAATCTTAATGTATTAGGGTCAATAGAATTATCTTTAACAGTGTAATTATGATTCTTTCTGAATTCTTGAAGGCTATTTTCTGACGATTTTAAATCTGAATAAACTAAATCAAGTTGTCCATCAATAAATGCAAGGATGCTCTTTGAACTTTCACTTTTTCGTTCAACATCAAATTTTAAATATTCTTCTGAAATTAAATTAACTAAGTCTTTTGATTTTTGGGGATTAATATCTGTTACTTTAACTTGTATTGTTCTTGCGGCTTCATTCACTAATCGAATGTCCATCTTAGATTGTAAGTTAGCAGTAACATTATCAATGTTATTAATCACAAAGTATGATTTGTTATTTTCAAGCAGCTGAGATTTAAGAGATGAAGGGTCAATTTTGGGATTGTGAGAAATACTTAATTCAAAAAAAGGAGACGAAATAACTGAAGAGGTTGTAAAGGGTATATTATGGTTTTGGTTTTCTACAAAAAACACAAGGTTTCCCGTTGTAGGGGTTGCGAATTTTATATAGATTTTGGTGCCAAAAATGGTGTTCTTTTTTACATTAAACTTTACTGTGTATGGAGAAGAGAGGTATAGCTCGTTGTTTTTAAAAGTACCTTCATTGAAATAACTAATTTGTATATCAGATTTTTCTACAACTCGCTTCAAGAAAATTTTGGAACGAATTTGTTCCATAGCTTCTGCAATTTTGTTATCTCCGCCTTCAAATTTTGTCATCTGTAAAACTTCAGACGCTTGATTATTTTCATTAATTTGAATGACAGTTGATGATTGGTATTCAGGCTGGCTGTATCTTAAATATACTATTGCTACACCTAAACTAATAACAAAAAATGATAAAATAAACCACAAACTTCTTTTTACAATATATATAACTAAACCTAAATCTAGTTCGCTACTAAACTTGGATACTCGGTCTCTATACTTGTCGATAGAATTATCACCTTGAGGTTGAATCATTTTATCTCTTTATTAAAGTGTAAAGTAAAGCGTAGAAGTTAATAAACTCACTATAGGTGTTATTTCTCCAACTAAAGTTCTTGCTAATCTATATCTTGGTTCTACGTAAATAATATCATGTGCCATTACAACTGTATTTCCCACTGCAACGCCTTCAATTTTTGATAAATCCATTAAATATACTTTTGGCTTTTCGTTAGATGGATTTCTGATAAGTTTAACCTTATAAGCTTTTCCATCTTCTGGAATCCCTCCTGTTAAAGCTAGAGCTTCAATAACGGTAGTGTTATTGTTTTTTAAATAAATAACCTGTGCAGTACCTCCGTTACCAGGAAATACAATAACACGTTTATTTGAAACAGCTAAATTTACATATGGCTTAACATAAAATTCGGCATATACTTGCTCTAAATACTCGGTAGCTTCTCTAATACTTAAGCCACTAATCTTTACTCTTCCAATTAATGGGAATTTACAAGTACCATCCGAATTTACAATGTAATCTAATTG
>JBBIUW010000567.1:0-2208 GCA_037440045.1 Sphingobacteriaceae bacterium | reverse complement strand
CTTGTTTTTGCTGCGTTCGTCGTATAGGATTGCATCAATTTTGCTGGTAAATTATTCTTCGGCAATTTTTAAACTTTTTTTACTGGACAGATTTAAATTAGGCAATTTTTCTAATAAATCTTTTAAACCATTATCTGATTTATATTCTTGTCCATTGAATGTAAGTGTTAAACCTGTATTTAAGAATGCATAGTTCCATAACATTCTATCAATGTACTCATGAACAAAATGATATTTTTTAAAGATAGTATCATCCGGTCTAAACTCTACATAAGTTCCATTTGCTTCGGTAGTAGCCGTTAGTCGAGATTCTTTTACTAAATTACCACAAGAAAACTCAGCCGTTTTACATTGTCCATCACGAAAAGCTGTAACTTTAAAATGTATAGCTAAGGCATTTACAGCTTTTGTACCAACACCATTTAAACCAATAGATTTTTTAAAGGCATCACTATCATACTTACCGCCTGTATTAATTTTAGAAACAACTTCAACTAATTTTCCTAAAGGAATACCACGCCCATAATCTCGAATTGAAACAACACCTTCTTTCACAGTCACATCAATGCGTTTACCTGCGCCCATCATAAACTCGTCAATCGAGTTATCCATTACCTCTTTGATAAGGACGTAGATACCATCATCAAAAGCAGATCCATCACCTAACTTACCAATGTACATCCCAGGACGCATACGAATATGCTCTTTCCAATCAAGGGATTTAATACTGTCTTCGTTATAACTTGCTACTTGTTTTGCCATATCTTTATTTACAATATTTTGTTAATTCTACTTTCACTGTCTGATCTCCTAATTCAAGACACCTTTGCCAATGCAGACAAGCTTTGTCTGCACTTTTTAATTTGTAATAACACGAAGCTAAATTATAATGAGCATCAATATCTTTTGGAAAAAACCTAATAGCTTCTTCAAAATATACTTTTGCCAAAAACACTTTATTAGCTTGAAATTTTTTAACTCCATAATTATATAAATCTCTTTTAGCAATTAAAGAATTTGGCGTTCCTAAATTTACCGTCTTGTTTGAATGAGTATAAGTTCCATCGTTATTTAAGTCTTTAAATGCAGCGCTAATATAATTGAGTTTAATTCTTATATCTCTTCCAGCTCTTACACTATCAGAAAACCAAAGTCCTTCTGTCAATTTTATAACTCTATCAGATTCTTTTTGAAAATATAATTTTAATGTATCGTAATATGAATAATCCTTCATTACAATTGTTTGAGGAATAATAATATCTGTATAATCATGTCTAATATTCACGATTTTTTTATTTTTATCTACTCTAAATATTATTCTATCCTCGCACTTTACTCCATACATTTCTGCATTTACTGGCATTGTTTTATTTATTGTTAAGAATGTATCTAATTCATCTTTTTGATACACGAAAAAAGGCAAAGTATCTGTTTTTGTACTAACATCAGTTACATTTTCAATAAATACTTTTTTCTTTTGAGCATTTACTAAAAAATTTAATAAAACAAATATGAATATTAAATTATACTTCATTAAATACCATCTCCGTCTAATAAATTACCTAATCCTCCTAAAATACTTCCTTCTTCTTTTCTACCGCTTGAACCATAAGATAAAATTCTACCAGCTAAACGGCTAATTGGTAATGTTTGAATCCACACTTTACCTGGTCCACGAAGAACTGCATAAAATACTCCCTCACCTCCAAACAAGGTGTTTTTAATTCCACCAACAAATTGGATATCGTAATTAACATCTGCAGTAAATGCAACAATACAACCCGTATCCACTTTTAATATTTCGCCAGGTTGCAAAGTTTTTTCTATCACATGCCCACCACTGTGAACGAATGCCATTCCATCACCTTCTAATTTTTGCATAATGAAGCCTTCTCCTCCAAACAAACCAGTACCTAATTTCTTTTGAAATTCAATACCAACCGCCACACCTTTGGCTGCACATAGAAATGAATCTTTTTGACAGATCACTTTATTCCCAAGTTTTTCCAAATCCATTGGAATAATTTTACCAGCATAAGGCGCTGCAAAAGTTACTTGTTTTTTTCCTTGACCTGTATTTGTATAAACTGTCATGAATAAATTTTCACCTGTTAATAAACGTTTACCTGCAGTAAACAATTTATTCATAAATCCCTTGTGATTACCATCGCCAAACAATGTTTCCATTTGTATGCCATCGGTCATCAT
>JBBIUW010000566.1:0-2228 GCA_037440045.1 Sphingobacteriaceae bacterium | reverse complement strand
AATTCCTGCAGCTGTAGCTTTTTCACCAATTAATTTACCTACTGCTTTAGCTTGGTCTACTTTGTTAGCTTTAGTTGCTTTGATTACTTTATCATCAGAACCTGCTGCTAAGATTGTTTTTCCTGCTAAATCATCGATTAATTGAGCAAATATTCCTGAGTTACTTCTAAATACACTTAATCTAGGTGTAGTAGCAGTTCCGTTTACAGTTTTACGGATTTTAAGTTTAATGCGTTCTCTTCTTTGTTTTTTATTGAGTGCCATCTTTCCAGTTTTTTGAAGATGATTAATACTAATTGAATTATGTTATTTTTTGCTTGCAGATTTACCAGCTTTACGGCGTAAAATTTCGCCACTAAATTTGATACCTTTACCTTTGTATGGTTCAGGTTTACGTAAGCTACGGATTTTAGCTGCAACCATTCCTAATAATTGTTTATCAGAACTTTCTAAAACTACTTTAGGGTTTTGACCTTTTTCTGAAGAAGTAGTAATTTTAATTTCATTTGGTAATTCAAACACAACGTTGTGAGAATAACCTAATGCTAATTCTAATAACTGTCCTTTGTTAGAAGCACGGTAACCTACACCTACTAACTCTTGTTCTGTTTTATATCCTTCAGAAACACCTTTAACCATATTAGCGATTAAAGAACGGTATAAACCGTGTAATGCTCTGTGACGTTTTTGATCAGTAGGACGAGTAACGTTAATTACACCGTTTTCTAATGCTATATTAATATCGGCATCAACTGTTTGAGTTAATGTTCCTAATTTACCTTTAACTGAAACTGTTGTTCCAGAGATGTTTACTTCTACACCTGCAGGTACTGTGATTGGTAATTTTCCTATACGTGACATGTTTTTTCCTCCCTCTAAATTATGATATATAACATAAAACTTCACCACCAACGTTTAGTTTCTTTGCTTCTTTATCTGTCATTACACCTTTTGATGTAGAGATAATAGCAATACCTAATCCGTTTAATACTTTTGGCATAGTCTCAACACCAGAATACTTACGTAAACCTGGTTTAGATACTCTGTCTAAAGTACGGATAGCAGATAATTTAGTTGTTGGATTGTACTTCAAGGCTATTTTAATAGTTCCTTGTTTTTTTTCGTTTTCTTCAAACTTGTAGTTTAAGATGTAACCTTTGTCGAAAAGAATTTTTGTAATTTCTTTTTTTAGGTTTGAAGCTGGAATCTCTACGATTCTGTGGTTTGCGCTAATCGCATTTCTTACGCGAGTTAGGTAATCTGATATTGTATCTGTCATTTTATTTGTTTTTATATGTTATCCCGACCTCAGGATAATTATACATTAATACTCTTTTCTTAGAAGCTTGATTTGGTAACACCTGGGATTAATCCAAATAATACCATTTCACGGAAAGTTACACGGCTAATACCGAAGTCTCTCATGTATCCACGAGGACGACCAGTTAATTTGCAACGGTTACGCATTCTAACTTTACAAGAATTTTTTGGTAATTTTTGTAAAGCTGTCCAATCTCCTGCTTTTTTCAACTCTTCGCGTTTAGCTGCGTATGTGTCAACTAGTTTTTTTCTTTTAGCATCGCGTGCTATCATGTTTGTTTTTGCCATTTTATTCTTTTTTCAGGGCTGTAAATATACTATTTCTTTTTGAATGGAATACCAAATTCAGTTAATAATGCAAAAGCTTCTTTATCAGTTGGTGCAGAAGTTACAAAAGTAATGTCCATACCTTGAATTTTGCTTACTTTATCAATGTCAATTTCTGGGAAAATGATTTGCTCAGTAATACCTAAAGTATAGTTACCACGGCCATCAAAACCTTTATCATTAACTCCTTTGAAATCACGAATACGAGGTAAAGAAGATGCTATTAAACGATCTAAAAATTCGTACATTTTGTCGCCACGTAATGTTACACGAACACCAATAGCCACACCTTTACGTAATTTAAAGTTTGAAATATCTTTTGTTGAATATGTAGGAACAGCTTTTTGACCAGTAATAGTAGTCATTTCTTTTACAGCTGATTCAATCATTTTTTTATCAGAAACAGCATCACCAATACCTTGGTTGATACAGATTTTTTCTAATTTAGGCACTTGCATTGAAGAAGTGTATTGGAATTGTTTTTTTAAATTATCTACAATTTCCGCTTTATATCTGTCCTTTAATCTAGGAGAATAAGTTGCTGCCATTATTTAATTACCGCTTTAGTTTTTTTAGAAATA
>JBBIUW010000565.1:0-2228 GCA_037440045.1 Sphingobacteriaceae bacterium | reverse complement strand
AGTACAACCTCCTTATTAGCTTTTAATTTATAATTTTATTTTACTGATATATCAATTGTTGCTGAACCAAAAGCTCCTTCCTTAGGATCTACAACATAAGAACCCTTTTTAAAGATAACTTCTTTAAAACCTAATTCTGCAGCTGCTTTTGGGTCAATAGACATATCATTAGTCATTCTAAAAACACCATTCAAGTCTGTGAAATTAGCGCTTGGTATTAATTTCATATGATTTTCATCAATTAAAACCAATTCAAGGGATCCAATATTTTCCTTTATTTCTTGGTCAGTAAAAACATAATCTGCAGCCACTGATCCGCCCCCAAAAATTACACAAATCCAAAATGGTTCTTCACATGGAGGAGGTGAAGGATTTCGGCTATCAGGCTCCGCGGTATGTTTAAATTTTACTCTAATTTTACTAGTTCCTGCCTGACGAGCAGATGTAGAACGATTGCTTGTTTGCTCAACAGTAACTTGTTGTTGAGATGTTGGAGTTACACTCTTTTGCTTTTGACAAGCTAAAAATGTTACTGCTGCTAAAGCAATTAAAACTGTGATTTTTTTCATACTTATTTGTTTTAAGGTTTATAAGTTAACGTTACCTTTTTAAGTTTATTGTGTAGTTATATTATAAATATACTAAATTTATTAATGTAAGTAGTTTATTAATGGTTTCTTATATGCAGACACGAAAGCTGTGTTTACACTAATGGCAGAAAAGAAAACACGCAGCTGCTAACAGTACTTACAGCTTATTCTTGCGATACTAAAGCATTTGCAGATTCAAGTTCGCTCACTTCGACAAGCTCAGTAACCATCGCGAAATTATTTTCGTTTTGCAAATGACCATTAAACATTTATCTTTAAACAAGCTTTTCGGTAGACAAGTGTTCCAAACTGCAAACTGGTCCTGCTGGCATCCGTTAGGCGTAATTTATGAAAGACAGTACAACAATCTGAAAATTGAAATGAAATTAAAATTAACACCAAAATATATAGTGACATTTCTGGCATTAACATTCTTAATGCATGAAGCACATGAAATAGTTCACACGTCAGTTGGACGAATAGTTTGTGGCGCTTGGGGCACACGAGACTTTAACGTTTGGGGGACGTGTGAAAGTTGTGCCGCAAACCCATTCGAAATTTTATCAACTGCTGCTGGGCCAATATTTACATTTATTATGATTTGGTTGGGAAGCTCACTTCTAAAGCAAGACAAGACAGAGAATCAAAAAGCCTTCGGATTCTCTCTAATATTTGCAAATATACCATTTGGAAGAATATTTAATCCAATTTTTGGCGGGGGAGACGAAGTTGTGGTAGTAGACTCAATTTTGCACAATTGGGAATTATCAAGGCTTGTTGTTTTATTTTTAATTTTTCTCATTATAACATACCCATTATTTAAGACATATAAATTAATCGAAAATAAATATAAAGTTGGTTGGTTTCTGGGTTTCTTAATTCTACCAATCATTTGTGACTTATTGATTGTGTTAGGTGTAATGAATACAATTCTAGAAAAAGGAGTATTAAACAATTACTGGATTCTTGGTTCACCTATTCTTGTGACAGTTTGGACCTTTTCAGTTTTGACAATATATCTATTAACAAGAAAAAATATATTCGAATTGACAAAAAAATAAACTACGCCTAACAGCAAGCAAGCCCAATTTGTACAGAAGAGGTAATAGCTTTTGCAAAAATTTCGGAAGACATTTTTTCATTTTTGAAAAAGCAACAAACATTCTATCTTTGTTAGTAGTATTTCAGTAGACAATGTTTTATCCCGATTGCTATTGGAATAAATCGTTGCTTAGCGCGAAACAGATAGTCTTAACTTTATAATATATGAAACAATTAATAACCGTTTTATGCGTTAGCATTATATTTATTTCCTGTCAAGAACATAATGACAAAACAAATACAATGAATCAAGATTGCTTGTTTTCTAAAGAACAATTACAAGAAGATTTTAAAGTATTTCGTACTTCACTTGAGGAGATACATCCTGGCCTTTATTCATACATAGATAAAGATTCTTTGAGTCTTTATTTTGATAATGTTTTTTCAAAATTAAATCATAGCATGACCAAAGATGATTTTTTTCGACTTTTAACTCCTTTAATTGTTAAAATTTATGATGAGCATACTTCTCTTGATTTTTCATATAAATATGACAATATCAAGAAATTACTTCCAATAAAAATTAGATGGGTAAAT
>JBBIUW010000564.1:0-2230 GCA_037440045.1 Sphingobacteriaceae bacterium | reverse complement strand
CATAGCAATTTTTGAGCAAAAAAAAAGCGAATGGTTTCAGGGAATTATTCCCGTAGTAGAGACGCTTGGCGACTCTTCCCATACGCTCTACAAATGTACGAATTATTTTTAAATTTCAAACAAAAAGTAGAAAAATTATAAACTGCTGGTAACAACAAGCAAGCCCAATTTTCGCAGACGAGGTAATAGCTTTTGCAAAAAGTTTCGGCAGACAGTTTTTCATTTTTGCAAAAGCAACAAACATTAGTATCTTTAAACAAACATTCGGTAGACAAGTGTTCCAAACTGCAAACTGGGCCTGCTTGCCAGCCGTTAGGTGCAATAATATGAAAAATATAATAACAATACTTTTGACAATTAATAGTTTATCCTTTTTTGGACAAATTCAATCTGACTGTTTTAATGAATTAAAATTGGAAACAGATGAATTTTTCGCAAGTATGGAAAAGGCAACGGTTGGACTAACAGTAGAAAACTTATTAAGCGCTTCAGAAGGCAGGCTTCAACGTTCAATAGGTTGTCGCTATCCTTCTTCTCAAATTTCAACCTTTGACTCATTAGAAATAAATCCAACAAAATTTAATACAGACTATGTAATTATCAATTTTAATAGAAACAATTGTGAAATATGTATAAGTGAACTAGATTGGTTTGTTAAACTTAAAAAGCAAACAACAAAAACTATTACAGTAGTTGTATTTTTTAAGGACAAAACAAATGATATTATTGAAATAATAAATAAATATAAAAATGATATATATTTTATAACTGATTCTCAAGAATATATAAAAAATCATAGTTTTGGGGCTGGCAAGCCATTAAACTACATTTTAGACGCAAACAAAAACATACTGTATGCAAAAAACGGAACTGGTCAGACATACGAAGCGTTAATAGAGGTTTTAAAATAAAATTACTGCACCTAACAGCAGTTACCAGTAATGCGGGCAGATACTTCGACAAGCTCAGTAACCATCGCGAAAAGTATTTTCGTTTTTGCAAATGTATAAAAAGCAGTTAGCTTTGTTAAACACCTTACAATAGATAAGTGTCTTGAAAAGTAAATCGAGAGTAGTGAAACAATACAACATGAAAGTAAAATGATATTTGAAACTTCAAGACTTTATGTGAGACAATTAGAAATAAATGACGAAGCTGCATTTTTTGAATTAATGAGTAATCCGAATGTAATGAGTCTAATTCCTCAAAAAACGTTTAATAAGGCAGAAAGCATATCTAAATTGAATGAATTAATTTCATTAGAAAAATTGTCTGACACTAGGATATGGAGTCTTTGTGAAAAAGGTAGCAATCACTTAATTGGAATTTGTGGTATTTTAAAAAATGAAGAGCAGGAAGATGAAATTGCGTATCGACTCATAGAAAATTTTTGGGGAAATGGATATGGAACAGAAATAGCCAAAGGTTTAATTGACTATTGTTTTATTAATTTAAAATCTAACTATATAACTGCTGATGTTTGTATTGACAATGTTAAATCCGTGAAAATACTTAACAAGTATTTTACGATTAAAAAAGAGTTTTTTAATTCTGAAGATAATTGTATGGACAGACGTTATATTTTAAAAAAAGAAAACTGGATTAAAGATATATCTTAAATATTATGAATATTAAAAACTTCGAATTCAAAGCTAAAGTAAACAATATAGAAGATTACGAAAACAAACTATTAAAACTAAATCCTGTTTTTAAAGGTACCGACCATCAAATTGATACATATTTTAATGCTGCAAAAGGTCGTCTAAAATTAAGAGAAGGTAATATAGAAAACTCTTTAATTAATTACGATAGAGAAAATATAAGCGACTCAAAACAATCAGATATTATATTGTATCAACATGAACCTAATGCCGCATTAAAAAATATATTAGTACAGCAACTAGGTGTGAAAATTATTGTTGACAAGAAACGTAAGATATATTTCATTGATAATGTAAAGTTTCATTTTGACATTGTAGATAGTTTAGGAACATTTATTGAAGTTGAAGCTATTGACAGTAAAGAGGAGTATACAATAGAACAACTTAAAGAACAATGCGATAAATATTTTTCATATTTTGGATTAGATAAATCACAGTTGGTTGATAAATCATATAGTGATCTAGTAGAAACAAAATAAAAACTGTTTATTTTCATGCAAAGGAAGATAACTTCCGTTTTTGCAATTTTCCATCAAAGCTTTATCTTTATTAAACATTAAACATTAAAC
>JBBIUW010000563.1:0-2238 GCA_037440045.1 Sphingobacteriaceae bacterium | reverse complement strand
ATGGTGCGCCTGGCGTTTACTCAGCAAGATACGCTGGTGCTCAAAAAAATGATGACGATAATATGCAGAAATTACTTCTTGAACTAAATAATAAACCTAACAGAAATGCTCATTTTAAAACTGTTATTGCTTTAATTATTGATGGAAAAGAATATATGTTTGAAGGTAAAATTGAAGGTAAAATCATTACAGAAAAAACAGGAACTAATGGTTTTGGGTACGACCCGATTTTTGTACCCGATGGATATACCCAAACCTTTGCTCAGCTAGATTTAGAAACTAAAAACAGAATTTCGCACCGTGCAAGAGCCATGCAAAAAATGTTAGAATTCATTAATTCAATTTAATGCTATGTCAGTTCGAGCGAAGTCGAGAACCAGAAAAAATAATTATAACATTTCTCGGCTCC
Organism: Sphingobacteriaceae bacterium; assembly: GCA_037440045.1. Taxonomy (GTDB): domain Bacteria; phylum Bacteroidota; class Bacteroidia; order B-17B0; family Aurantibacillaceae; genus UBA4416. The sequence goes on along the minus strand of JBBIUW010000563.1, from coordinate 1,829 downwards.
GCTCAAAGTGTCAAGCCCAAATCCAAGTTTTACATAAAAATAAACCCTAATTATTTTCTTTTTCTCTATCTTGTTTTGAGGCCTTTTTTGCCCTTGTTGGTGTTATCACCAACAAGTAAGGTTTATAGCATATACAGTTGGTGATAACACCAACTGAGGCGTCAACCATTTTCTTTTTCTTTATCCTGCTTAGAAGCCTTTTTAGAACCACTATACATTTCATATTTTAATAGTTTACATTCTAAAGAAGCATTAAATAAGGTCATTTTTTTACTTGGATGCAAGCCAATGGATTTAATAGCTTCCATATTGGAAGATATAATCCAACATGTCCATCCACCAAAATCTTTCTTTAGTTTATCACCTATTTGCTTGTAAAAAGCATTTGTATCCTCCATTTTAATACGTTCATCGTAAGGCGGATTTAATAAAATAGTACCATGTGGTTTTGTTGGCATTAAATCAAAAAACGACATATTCGTATACTGAATTACATCATCTACTTTTGCCACAGCACCATTACGTTTTGCCATTTCCAAAGGCACAATATCAATATCATTAGAAATGATATTTGGCATATCATCTTTAATGCGGTTTATAGAACTTTCATAAATCTTATCCCACAGCTCTTTATCGTAATCGTGCCATTTCATAAATCCAAACTCTTCTCTAAATACACCTGGAGGAATATTATTAGCATACATTGCCGCCTCAATACCTAAAGTTCCACTTCCACACATTCCATCTATTAATGGCAAATGAGGTTGCCAATTTGATAGTAATACCATGCCTGCTGCTAATACCTCTTTCATAGGAGCTGTATCAATATCAACACGATAGCCTCGTTTAAATAAAGAATCTCCACTGCTATCTAAGCTCACATTTACTTGATTTCTGAATATATGTACATAAATTCTTAATGTAGGTCTATCTAAATCTACATTCGGACGTACATCAAACTTCTCAACAAATCGGTCACAAATAGCATCTTTTGTTTTTTGAGAAACATAAAGCGAGTGATTAAACTCATCTGAATTTACGGTAGCATTAATTGCCAAAGTATCATCTGCACTTAACAATTCTTCCCATTCATACTCTTTCATCTTAGCATATAATTCATGCTCATTGTCTGCTCTGAATGAATAAATAGGCACCAGTACTTTTAAAGCTGTTCTTAAACATAAATTAGCTTTATACATAAAACCTTTGTCTCCAGTAAAAGAAACACCACGTTTAAACGGCTCAATATCTCTGGCTCCTAGCTTTAATAATTCTCCTGCCAGAACATCTTCTAAACCATGAAAGGTTGTTGCCTTCATTTCAAAATCATGGTTGGTATTTTTTTGTGTTTTCAATTTAAAATGATTTTTATCTCAATGTTGAGATGGATTAATTTTCCGTTACTATTTATTTTTAACGGCATTAAAAACTTCTTTCATAAATCCAGAAGCAAATACGAAATCTACTAATTCAGGATTTGTTGTTTTTAATATATCTTTACTGTTCCCAGTCCACCAAGGCTTTCCTTTGTAGATGTATAATATTTTTTCTCCAATTTCAACCACCGAGTTCATATCGTGAGTAATAACAATGGTAGTAATATTAAACTCTTTCGTTAAGCTTTGAATTAAATTATCAATCACAATAGATGTTTTAGGATCCAATCCCGAATTGGGTTCATCACAAAACAAGTATTGTGGATTATTGGCAATGGCTCTTGCTAAAGCCGCACGCTTTTTCATACCACCTGATAATTCTCCTGGATAGAGTTTATTACGGTTAGTTAGCTGAACTTTATCTAAACAAAAATTTACTCTATCCAATTTTTC
>JBBIUW010000562.1:0-2240 GCA_037440045.1 Sphingobacteriaceae bacterium | reverse complement strand
TATCAAGTATACTTTTGGAATTCTTTTCGTAGAAATCAATAGTTGGGATTGAATAATTAATTGAATTAATAATTAGGTCTAAATCTACTTTTTTCACCTCACCAAAAATGCTTTGGAGTGAATTTTCTAAAGTAATATCGAAATCATAATTTCGTTGTTGTCTAATATTATCAACGATGCTTTTAAAAATTGTTAATTTTTTAGAGCAATTGATTTCGGTCACTTTTAACCTATTTGCAATATAATCAATAGTTTGCCCTACTGTCCAAAGCTTTTCAGCATCTGGGTCAGGTATTTCAATTGCGAAATACTTTTCAAACTCCATAACTAATTCAACACTGTCTAAGCCCATATTTTTTTAATTGCTGCAAATCTTTTGTTGGCTGAAGTACTATTTTACAGACTATTGCCAATTCCATAGGTCAACCTAAACCCAAATCCAAATGTGTCGTTTGTAAAGTTAACAAATGGTTTTTCTGTTATTCCAGAAATTAATAGGGTGCCTAATAATTTATCATGCCGATAAATTTCAATTTTTTGCTGTGCCATAAATTTTCTTTGATATTCAGGTTTAATATTCCTTTTCAAAATATTTTTTAGATTTTTCAAATGCTCCAAAGAATCAATACTCTTTGTTATAGCGAATGTATCAGCGTGCCTAACATAAAATACTATTTTATCTGCATTATCTACTATTTGAGTATAAGCGTCAAGTCGCTCATCTCTCGAACAAGAGAAAAGAAACAACAAAGAGATGGTAAATAAAAATGTTAAATACTTCATGAAGCGTCAGTATGCATTTCAGCAAACGGTCAGGACAAAAGCAGTTGAGGTAATTCTTCCGTCGCCCCGGGCTAACCGCTGCTGAACTAAAGATACAAAAGCTGATGATATATTCTACAGACCAGCCGAGTTGGGTCGCCCTCCAATTGCTGGAGCTGATGTTAAGCGCAGTATTAATTACGCCTTGTAAATTTACCTGATTCGCTTTTAAAAAGATGTTCATTTAAAATATAATAATACCAGTTGTCGACTCTATTATATTTTTGAGCAGACTCTATCTCTTCCCCCAAAACACATTCCGAAACTTGAAACGTTTTCTCAATTACAAGTTTATCTATTGGTGTTAAGTCAATTTTGACTTTTATTCTTTCCTGGTTAGATAAAAGTTTTAAAATTTCATCAATAATTCTTCTGCTGTCTAAATCATTTAACCATTCGTAAATAAGTTCTTCCTTGTCAGCATAATTTTCTGCAAACCTTCGCCACGTTGGTATTAAATAGTTTAACCCGTTTTGTTTAACTAGATCAGATTTACTTTTAAGAAAATCTCTGATTTTAGGAGTGTGTGGGTATGTTTCTGACATGTTTATTAGTGAGATTGAACTTATTACGGCTAGCGTCCTAGCATTGAAGGCGGTTGGGAAATGCACCTCCGTCGCGCTTGGCTTGCCGTAGCTGAATAAAGATACAAAAGCCCGGTAAATATTATGTCGACCGTTCGAAGCCGGTCGCCCTAGAGCTGAAGCCGGGATTTTTGTTGCAGATGAAAGACGCTATTCCGTCCAGCCTCAATTGCTGAAAGCCGATGTTGGCAGCAGCCTCTTGAACTATGGGAACAAGTTGGCGATTTCTTGCCAAAGCTGTTTTGTCTTTGCTGGCCATCTTAATATATCGGTTGGGAGATTTTGATCAGCATTTATAGTTATGAAATTAATATTTGGGACGGCTTGACCTGCGCTAATAATATTCGGGATAATAAGTTTTGCATGATGCTCATATTTATACTCAATTAAGATAACATTCAACTTTTTATAGGTTGAAAAAACTGGCTTTTGAAGCAGATTAATAAAATTATTATTATCATGAATTGTCGGGCAAAGTGCAGTAAGAAGATTCAAGTCTTGATGTTGTTCGGCATTTACTCTTCTTTCTATTAAGTCAATCCATGATTGCCCCCAATAATCATCATTAGAGTGACTTTCAACAGTAAAATTTGCATTTATTCCTTTAATAGTGTAAAGCCTGCCGTACTGATAACGGTTTCTATTATTGAATAAATTGTAAATCAGTGAGGTTTTACCCCAATTGTTGAATCCTGTAATAAAAATGGCTTGCTTCATGATGATTTATTTAGCGCAAAATGAGGTTGCTACCAACGTCCCAGCATTTAAGCAGTCGGTGTATGTATGCACAACTGCTGGAACGGGTGCAGAATAAAGTTACAAAAGATTAGGATA
>JBBIUW010000561.1:0-2241 GCA_037440045.1 Sphingobacteriaceae bacterium | reverse complement strand
CTTACCACACATAAAGGAAACCCATATTTAAAACCTGAATATAGTCATGATTTAAGCTTTACTCATTCCTATAAATCCTGGCTACATAACACTATTAACTATACTAGAATTTACAATGCTTTTATGGGCTACAATTCACAAAATGATTCTACAAAATCATATGTAAATACAGTTGCAAATTTAAATTGGGCCGATATATACTCTTATGGTGCATCTGTTCAAAAAGATATATTTAAATGGTGGACTATCAATTTAAATACAACTTTATTTCATATAAATGCAAAAGGTAAAATCAATGAATTGCCATATACTATTTCTACTGTTGCATTTTCTGCTGATTTATATAGTAGAATATCATTAAAAAAAGGTTATGCTATTGAATTAAGTGGGTTTTATTTGAGTCCATTTTTAGAAGGTATATATTATACCAAGGCAAGATCTGCTGTTAATATAGCTTTTAAAAAAGCATTTTTAAATGATAAACTTTCTGTAGCGCTAGCTTTTAATGACATTTTTTTTGGTGAAATTAGGAACACTAAAACAAATTATCAAAACCTAAATATGACAGGGATTCAAACTTATGATACAAGAAGAATCAATATAAGTATCAATTATAATTTTGGTAAACTTAAAGTAGAGCAACGTCAAATAAAAGTTATTGACCCACAAGGCAAATCAGGAAAATAACTAAAGAATATGCGGATTAGATATGATATATTCATATAGTTTCTTTTAAACAATAAAAACCCACCTAATGGTGGGTTTTTATTTATGTGGATCCGGAGGGATTCGAACCCTCGTCCAAACAAGGAATTAATAAGCTTTCAACAAAGTTTAGAACAAACTTGGTTTTCGATTTAAATCAGGCGTTTATTCAAACCAAACTTAAACTTAGATGCTAATATTGCTTTAGTTAACATCATCACTAAAACAAGTTGCTAATTTATGATGCAAAATTCTCGTCGCTAAGCAACAGTGCTACAAGGTTTGCAAAGGTTGGTTAGTCTTGGACTAAGCAGCCATAGCGTAAGAATTCTCTTCGCCGAATAAAAGTTTGAGAGTTAAGTTTAAGGTGCCATATTCACAACGCACCACCTGCTTACTTATCAACCGCGCTCGCTGTCAAAACCGGTCGGACCCATAATTATTAAAGAACTGATACAAAGATACAACAAATTAATCCTCAAATTAAGTTTTTAAGTATATTTAGAAAAAAATAATTATGAAAAATATCTTTTTATTTATATTGATTTGCACATCTGTTGTATCATTATCTCAAACTGTAAAATCAAAATTATTAAAACTAAAATACACAACACCTGAAGGCTGGACAGCTAATGAATTTGGAGGGAAATTAAGTTGGGATGAAAGTGGAAATGAGATGTGTAAATGTTCAGGCGTTACTTTTAGCAAGCTACACAAAAATGGAAAATATAATGTGGTAGTATATGCTGTTCCAAATGGAGGATTAGATTCAGCTAAACGTGAGTTTGTTGGTAATCTTCGTTTTGTATTTGTTGAAAAGGTTGAAAAAACAACTAATAAAGGATTTTCATTTGAGAAACGTCGCTCAAATTTTATGGATGTAAAAACTAAAAAAGCTTCTTATAACTGTATTCGTTATATATCAAAACCTGTAGATGGTCACAATTACATCATCTATGTATGGCAAGAAAATATGGATTTATTGAATTCAACTACTGAAAGAGAATTAACAGACATGGTAAATGCTATCGAACCACTCTAGATTTTTGTAAACAAGTAAGTATCCATATCAACAAACTCTGTTACTTTAATTTCAATAGTTTTATCAGTTACTTTTATTTCTTTAACGCCTAGTGATGATGAATCATTGTATTCAATCATCATGGTATCAGAGTTTTTAAATTGAATTTTCCCTTTGTATTGTGGATGAAATTCGAAACTAACTTCGGCATAACCATTTTTAGGTTCTATAGTAATTTTACCATATACTTTATTACTATAAACTCCAGCTAACTTTTTGTAAGCATCTACTGGCGCTTTATAAGCAGCGACTTCGGCTTTCAATTTCTTAATAGCATCTTGTTCTTCATTATAACTTGTTTTAAAATAATCGTAATAAGTAGCGCTAATATTAAAATAAGGTTGCTTATTTAAATCATTAATAATTTGTTCTGATAGAGCATCAAATAAACTTTGTTGGTCGTTATTACTTAATATCACATAACCAAAATTTTCTTCTGGTATTAATACTGTTTA
>JBBIUW010000560.1:0-2251 GCA_037440045.1 Sphingobacteriaceae bacterium | reverse complement strand
TACAGTTCCAGGAAAATTACCATGAACAGAATCAGTACGTAATAAATCGGCACGTTTTACAATATCATCGTTACTGCTACCGCGTGTAACAATAGCACGTAAACGTAATTGCTCTCCTTTACCTGCTTGTGAAATTAATTCACGAGCTGCTAAACGTCCAATACGACCAAAACCATATAATACAACATCTTTTGGAGTAACATTAGATTTTGCACCAATTAAGTCTTTTAATTTATTACCAATAAACTCATCTACAGATTTAAAGTTTGCTTTTTCTTGGTGGTATTCATATGCTAATTTACCAATATCAACTCTTGATGGGCAAACATTTGCATTATAAATAGCTTTAGATATTTCTAAAGTTTCGTTAACTGTAATAGGTTTTTTAACGATGTTTTTTGCGTATAAGTGTAAGTTCATGATTTCACTCACACTTCTGTCTACTAGTTGATTTCTGAATAAAATCAATTCGATAGATTTTTCGAACCATAATTTTCCAATGGTTCCAATTAATTCAATCGCTGCTTTCTCTTGAACAATCCAATCGTTTAGTTGCGTTTCATAAGCTGCATTTGCTGTTTCTTTGGTTTGCATAGTTTTGGGGTTTATTTATTCGTACTTGTTTATTTTTATCTTTTATTTGATTACCAACTGTATTATTTGTTTATGCTCAGTTAGTAAATTCGTTTTACATTCGTAATAAATTAGTCTTCATCATGTCCTTCTCCATATCCACCACCATAGTCTTCATCACTTTCTTCGTCCATTTCATCATTATTATCAAATTCATCTTCATCACTAGACTCTTCATCACCTTCTTCTCCTTCTAAATGATTTAAATCGCCTTCATCGATTCCAGTAGTATCATTTTTAATGGCTTTATAAATTTCGCTTTCATCGGCAATTTCAGGATCACTTAATAAGTTAGCCATAGCTTGATCTGGAGTTAATTCTCCTTTTGCCATTTGCGTTTGTTTATATTGCTTAGGTGGGTTACCAATAGATTTTACACACGATGGATAAGTTCCTTTTGGATTATCTGGTAAAATTTTCATTAATTCAATACAAAACGACCATTTAACCGCTGGATCAAAAACATACATGAAACGCTGACGAGGACTATCAATATATTTGGCAATTTTAGTTTTTGCCATTAATTTTTTTGGAGCTACTCCTTTTTTCTCTTCCTCTTTATCTAATGGTAAATCTTCTTCACGTAAAGTAATTTCTTGATCTTTTCTCCAATAATCGTCACTAACAAAAAAAGAGGCCGCGTGTTTTTTATCAAACTTGTAAGCCTCTTGTATTGCATGATGAAAATCTTCGAATGTTTGCCCAGATAATATTTCTATTTCTCTGTAAATATCTTCGTTGTCTTCAATAAATAATTTAAACTTATATACAGCCATATTTTTTAGTTAATGAGTTTAATAGATGAAGGTTTATAGATTTAATACTAAAAATCATTAAATTCTTCAACGCTTTAATTCTCTAATTCATTAATTACTTTTTGTTACAATTGCGTTATTACCATCAAAATTAAAGTTCCAGCCTGTTTCAAAAATTTTAGGAAGGTACCTTTTGTATAATTTTAATCTGGCATTTCCTTTTATTTTGTTTTTTGTTACTTCTTCATGCTCATTACCTCTTTCTTCTTCGTCGTCTCTATCTACAGCATGAAATTCGTAAATATTAACTTTAGAGTGTTGTTCCATAAAATCTTTTACAATTTTTACTATGGTATTCATCACTCTATATACTTCGCCTCTATTGGTGGTCACGTATTCTTCGCCTTCAAACTCTTCATTAATAACTCCAAATACTATAGTAGAGTGTAGTATATTATCTTGTCTGCGACCAAAGCGAACTTCATAGCGCAAACCAGATGATGTATTAAAATAATACACCCCAGCACTTTTTATAGGTGGAAATTCAATGATGAATGTTGAGCTTTCTGGCATATTTTTATGCTAAAACAGTTGTAGCTTGTTTTTTAAAACGATCTGCTAATACTAAATCTTTTGTTCCAGCCGAGTAGTCGTAAAAGCCTTTTCCGCTTTTAACTCCTAAATTACCAGCCGTAACCATGTTTACTAATAACGGACATGGAGCATATTTTGGATTACCAAAACCATCTTGTAAAACTCGTAAAATATTTAAACAAACATCTAATCCAATAAAATCAGCTAATTGTAAAGGCCCCATAGGATGAGCCATTCCTAATTTCATTACAGTGTCAATTTCTTCAACA
>JBBIUW010000559.1:0-2253 GCA_037440045.1 Sphingobacteriaceae bacterium | reverse complement strand
TTATTTATTAGGTCGCGCATATCATTATGCAAATAGATTTGATGATGCAATCGCTGCTTTTAAAAAATTTAAATCAGATGCTAAAGGGAGCGTGTTTAATTTGGTAGATGCTGATTTGCAGATTCAACATTGTATTAATGCTAAAGAGTTAATGAAGTTTCCAGTGGATGTTATATTTCAAAACTTAGGTTCTAATATCAATTCAGAATACAGCGATTATTACCCATTTGTAACATCTACGGAAGCGTTTTTAGTATATAATACTAAACGTCCTGAAAAAAATGCTGAGAAATTAGAAAACGGAAATTACAATAACTCTATTTATATTTCGCGAGTTGTAAACGGAGAATACATGAAAGCAAGTCCTATTGGCGCTCCCATCAATGCTGGTAATGCGGGTATGGAAGTAATTGGATTAAGCTAATCTGGAGATAACATCTTATTATACTTACCAGAAGGGGTTGGCAAAGGAAATATTTACATCAGTAAAATTGATGCACAAGGTATGTACTCAAAACCAGAAAAATTAGACGCTAAAATAAATTCGGGTGGAGATGAAATTGCAGCATCTATTTCTTCAGATGGTAACACGTTATTTTTTGCAAGTAGTCGTAAAGGTGGAGTAGGGGGAACAGATATTTACATTTGTAAAAAAATAGGTAAAAAATGGTCGGAACCTAAAAACGCTGGGCCAGAAATTAATACGCCTTACGATGAAGATTTTCCTAATATTTCTCCAGATGGAAAAATATTATATTTCTCATCCAAAGGGCATACGAGTATGGGTGGTCACGATATTTTTAAATCTAATTATGATGACTCTAACGGAATTTTTTCAAGTCCTAAAAACTTAGGTTATCCAATTAATACAACTGATGATGACATGAATTTTCGTATTTCTAAAAATGGTAAGTATGGATATATCGCTTCAGCAAAATCTGGTGGACAAGGTGATTATGATATTTATCGTGTAACTTTTAATGAGGTAGAAAGTGATTATTCGGTTGTTATAGGTGAATTATCTACTAAAGATGGAGTAGAGGTTAATTATGCAGATGTATTTATTTCAGTAAATAATAATATATCAAAAGAATTAGTTGGTAACTATTTGCCAAATCCAGCTAATGGGCGTTTTGTAGTGATTTTACCTCCAGGTAAATATCAGATGAATATTGAAGCACCTGGATTTAAAAATATTACCAAAAATATTGAAGTGTTTGATAAAGTATCTTATCAAGCAGAAATAAATATGAATATTCAGTTAAGTAAATAATTTCAATTATATCGGTACTCAGTGGAATTTACTTCAAAATTAATAGAACAAGCAGTTAGTCATTTTTCTAGTTTGCCAGGTGTTGGTAAAAAATCAGCTTTGCGTTACGTATTGCATTTAATTAAGCAAGACGAACAAGATGTTTCTAATTTTTCTGAAGTATTAAGAGCATTAAAACACGATTTAAAATTTTGTAAAAATTGCCATACTATTTCTGATCATGATATTTGTGAAGTATGCTCTAATCCTGTTCGTAATCAGCAAATTGTTTGTGTAGTGCAAGATTATAGAGATGTTATGGCTATTGAAAACACAGGGTTATACAAAGGTGTTTATCATGTGTTAGGAGGATTAATATCTCCAATGGAAGGAATAGGCCCCAGTAACCTAACTATAGATTCTTTAGTGGCAAAAGTAACAAGACAAGAAGTTACAGAAATTATTTTAGCATTAAATGCCACTATGGAAGGAGAAACAACTAGCTTTTTTATTTTCAAAAAACTAGCACCTTACAATTTAACATTATCAGCAATTGCCAGAGGTATAGCTGTTGGCGATGAGCTAGAATACACAGATGAAGTAACATTAGGTCGTTCTATAGTTAATCGTATTCCTTATAATAATAGCTTAGCTAGATAATTTTTTAATTTCTTTTATGGAATTTTTAATTTCTGTTCATCTCAATAGAAATTTAAAAAATCTATCTTATGAAATACATTATCCTATTAGCTTGTTGCCTTAATATGTTTAACGTAAAAGCTACCGAAACAGAAAAAAATATCAAATCAAAACCCGAAAAAATTATTGTTTTCACTCAAGGGGCTCAAGTTCACAGAAATACGTTAGTTAGCTTGGTAGCAGGACAAAATACTTTAATTTTTTCTGGTCTTGAAAATTGTATTAACGTTTCAGCTATTCAAGCTTCTGGTAATGGCAATTTTATCATTGCAGATATTCAGCACGAAGTGCATTATCCTGAG
>JBBIUW010000558.1:0-2256 GCA_037440045.1 Sphingobacteriaceae bacterium | reverse complement strand
AGGTAATAATCCAAAAATCTTACTCATTTCTTCTTTAAATCCCAGGTTCAGCATTTTATCAGCTTCATCAAGAACTAATATTTTAAGAGCAGATAGAGAAACAGCATTAGTTGATATTAATTCTAACAAACGTCCTGGTGTTGCAACTAAAATTTCTACGCCTTGCAATTCAATCATTTGCGGGTTTATAGATACACCTCCATAAACAGCCATGCTTTTTATTTTTTGAGGCAAATTTGCACTCAATACTTTTACCACATCGCTAACTTGTATCGCTAACTCTCTTGTAGGAACAAGTACTAAAGCCCTTACATGTCTATTTTTAGTACTAACACCATCTTGAAATTTTTGTAAAATTGGTAGCACAAAACTTGCCGTTTTACCAGAACCTGTTTGAGCTATACCTAAAATATCTTTACCTTCTAATATGGCAGGAATAGCTTCTTGCTGAATAGGGTAGGGTTGTGTATAGTTTTGTTCGGTTATAGATTTAATTAAATCGGCAGATAAACCAAGTTTTGAAAAAGGCATGTTGTAAATTTTAGACTTTAAATATACGTTTTAAAAATAAACATATTTGCACTATACATTATCTGTAAAACCATCGATTCAATTATTATACATTATATTTGCTGTATATATAATTAATCATGAACTATAACACCATCCTTTCTCATTTTAATATCAAAGAATTAAACGAAATGCAGAAAGCGATGATGGATGTGATTCCAAAACCAAATGATGTTGTATTAATCTCACCAACAGGTTCAGGCAAAACTCTTGGTTTTTTATTACCTATTCTTCAATTATTAGAGAGTGATAAAGAAGGTGTTCAAGCATTAATAATTGTTCCCTCACGCGAATTAGCCATACAAATAGAACAAGTATTTAAACAAATGAGTACTTCATTTAAGATAAATTGTTGTTATGGCGGTCATTCGGTTCGTATTGAAGAAAATAATTTTCAACATCCTCCTGCGGTATTAGTTGGTACACCAGGAAGAATTTCACATCATCTGCGTCGTGAAAATTTAAACATTGAAAATGTTCATACTTTAATTTTGGATGAGTTTGATAAATCTTTAGAATATGGATTTAAAGATGAAATGGAATTCATTATTGAACAATGTAAAAACTTGAAGAAGCGTATTTTAACTTCGGCTACTTCTATTGAAGATATTCCATCTTTTGTTGGATTAAAACAAAGTGTTGAATTAAATTACACTGCTGAACATAAAGAATTAAAATCAGCTTTAGTTATTAAATCGGTTAGAGTAGAAGGAGATGATAAGTTAGAAGCCTTAATGTTATTATTAGGTAAAATTCAAGCTAAATCAACTATAGTGTTTTGTAATCACCGCGATGCTGTAAATCGTATATCAGAACAATTAGAATTACATAGAGTAGATCATGGTTATTATCATGGAGGTTTAGAACAAATTGATAGAGAAAAAACACTCATTAAATTACGTAATGGAAGTATTAATTTATTAATTACTACCGACCTAGCGGCGCGTGGTTTAGATATTCCTGAAATTGAAGCCGTCATTCATTATCAGCTTCCAACTACCGAAGATACAATGATACATCGTAATGGTAGAACGGCTCGTATGAGTGCTCAAGGAACAGCTTATTTTTTATTAGATATTTATGATCATTTACCTAAGTTTTTAAATGTAATTCCTATCGAAGAATCACTTCCAAAAAAACTAGTATTACCAACTCCTTGTGAATGGAAAACTTTATATATAGGTGCTGGCAAAAAAGATAAAATAAATAAAATGGATATTGTAGGAATGCTTTTACAAAAAGGTAAACTGCAAAAAGATGAATTAGGTAAAATAGAAGTATTAGACCATTCGGCTTACGTTGCAGTAAAAGCTTCTAAAATTATTAAGACTTTACAATTAATTAAGGACGAAAAAATTAAGAATAAAAAAATAAAAATGGAAGTTTCTTCTTAATTACCAATCACTACTACTGCCACCACCACCCGAATCACCGCCTCCGCCGCCATCAAAACTAGATCCTGAATCAGAATCAGAACTAGACCATGAACTTGAGCTATCATTGCTACCCCACGACGAATCAGAAGAGGATGACCAAGAAGAAGCTTTTGAGTTTTTTAATAAATCTTTTCTGTAGGATAGCGCTATAAATATCATCATCAATAGTATAAAGGTTCCTAAAAAAGGAATAATAAAAAATAGGATACTTAGAATAATTAATACTTTTTTAGCAGTTGGTTTATCTTGT
>JBBIUW010000557.1:0-2257 GCA_037440045.1 Sphingobacteriaceae bacterium | reverse complement strand
AGGCGGTTCAGTAGTTCCTAACATTGACCCAAATGCACCAGAAATGAAATTTGAAACAGAAGTAGTAGATTACGGTACTGTTAAATTTGACGCTAACGGCGTTCGTGAATTCAAAATCAAGAACGTAGGTAAATCTCCTTTAACAATTTCAAATGTTCAAGGACAATGTGGTTGTACAGCTACAACTATTGATGGAAAACCAGGTTGGCCACAAGAACCAATTTTACCAGGTAAATCTGCTAGTATTAAAGTAAAATACGATACTAAACGTCCTGGACCTTTTGAGAAAAATGTAACTATTACATCTAATTCAAAAGAACCTAGTAAAGTTGTTAAAATTAAAGGTGTTGTAGAAGCTGCACCTGTTCAACCAGCTACTCCAGATGCAAAATAATTGTAACATATCTTTTAAAAACCCCTCTATTTTAAGAGGGGTTTTTTGTTTGATGCTGTTTCTCATCAGTACAACTCTATTTTCTCAAGCTCAATTAAAATTTAAGGATCTAAAAAAAAACTTTGGATTCGTTAAAAAAGGAGAAGTAGTTGTTATAGAATTCGAATTTACTAATACAGGCAATCAACCAGCTGTTTTAACCGATGCTAAGGTTGAATGTTCGTGTACAACAGTAGAGTTTCCAAAACATCCAATTGCACCTAACCAAACTGAAAAGATTATTGTAAAATTTGATACAAAATCAGTGTACGACCGTCAAGATAGAATTATTGAAATTATATCTAATGCAAAAAATTCTTCTCAAAAAATTAGATTTAAAGGAGTCGTTTTAAAATAATCTTATATTTAATATCTAATTAAATATATTCACTATCAAATCAATAAACTATATTTTTGGATTTTTAGTAATAGGTCTTGCTTTGCAAGCTCAGCAATTATTGCCTTATTTTGAGAATAATAAATGGGGATTTAAAGACGAAAAAAGTATTGTTATTAAAGCTGAATACGATTATGTTTTTGGATTCGATAGAACAAATCAGATTGCGCTAGTTTGTAATAAAAACGATTTTAATAAAAGCGTTAATCCTTTAACTGGTGAAGAAGAACAAGCAAAAGATTATTATTTTATAGACTCTAAAAATCATAAAATTAAGTTGTTAATTGAAAATTTCCCTGATAGTATTTATACCTTTTCTGATCAGCAAGAACTACGATATAACTATCAGGATTCAAGTAATTACTTTAAAATTTTATGCCATCAAAAACTATATCTGTTTTCTAAAAAGGGTAAACAATTGTCATTTGGGTTTGATAATATTTTAGAATCCAAAGCATCTGGCTATTTTGAAACTGAAAATTATAGTGAGTTTAATAAAGAAGTTATTCGTACAAAAGGATTAATTGACTCAACTGGACTAGAAGTTATAAAATGTAAATACCATAGCATCAACATAAATACAGAAGATAGCACGATATACTGCTGTAGTGCAGTATATAATAACAAACTCAATGATGATGTTTATAATTACAAAGGCAAACTAATATATTCAAGTAAACAACATATTGAGTTTGCATCAAAAAATATTCATGTTTTAAAACTATACGAACCCAAAGAACTTTTTTTGGTTGAAAACACGCTTACTAATTCAAATTATGATTTTGAAGGAAGTACTTTTATTTACATGAACCATTATAAAGCTTTTGTAATCAATAAAGGAAATTGGTTTATTATTGATTTAATAACTAAAAAGAAACAAAAAATTGATAAAGAGGAGTATTTTCAGAATCTTTACAACCTGATAAAATTTTAATGGAAACTCTACAAATTGATATATCTGATTTATCAACTCATGTAAAAGCCGCTCAGCAAATTATCGAATTTGCAGGTAATGAAAAAGTATTTTTATTTGAGGCTCCAATGGGAGCTGGAAAAACTACTTTTATTAAATCGTTATGTCATTATTTACAAGTAACTGATACTATGAGTAGTCCAACATACTCTATTGTAAATGAATATCATACAAATTCTGGTGTTGAGGTTTTTCATTTTGATTTATACCGATTAAAATCTGAAGAAGAATTATTTGAAATTGGGTTTGAAGATTACTTATCATCTGGTAACTATTTGTTTATAGAATGGCCAGAACTTGCCCTTCCTTTTTTAGATTCTTTCCTGAGAATTATCATAAAAACCGAAAATAATAATCGTTATCTTAGCGCCGCAATTTTTAAAAATATATAATGAAATCTGGCATTTTAATCCTATTTACCTTTTTATCATTTTGGTCATTTTCTCAAGCTGAT
>JBBIUW010000556.1:0-2265 GCA_037440045.1 Sphingobacteriaceae bacterium | reverse complement strand
CCTAGATACATTCAAATGTGTTTTTTAAAACTCCCAAACTTTTAAATTCACTCGATTCTGACATTAAACCAATCATTAATCTTTTATAAATAGAAACAAAAGCTTAATTTTGCCCCATGATTCAACGTAAACAAACACTTTTCCTTTTAGCTGTAGTAATTATTTCAATTACACTGTTCTTTTTGCCTTTTCAGAAAGTAAATACCAATAATGTGGCGTATTCTGTAAATTTATTAACCGGATTTAAAACACCCTCTATCACATCAAATATTTTTTTTCCTTTAATTTTTAATATTGTCATTCTTATACTTAGTATAACTATAATTTTTTTGTACAAAAACCGTGTATTACAGTATAAATTAGCTAACTTATTAGTGGTATTTAATGTATTTATGACGGGTTTATTCTTTTTATTAAATTACATAAATGTTCCAGCGGAAAACGTAAGTTTTGCTATTGGAGCATTTTTACCTCTTATTTCGGCAGGTTTTGCCTTTTTAGCAGCTCATTTTATTAAAAAAGATGAGCAATTAGTGAGAAGTGCGGATAGAATTAGATAAAAAGTGAGATTTTAGAAGTGAGAAATGAGAAGTTTTTTTAAACATAAGTCTCACAAATCTAAAATCATACTTCTAAAATCTTGATATTAATTCAATTTCACTGATAATTAAGATGTTTTTTCAGTTAATACTTAAATCTTAAATCAAACTTCTTTAATCTTAATTTTAATTTGTTGATAATTAGTGCTTTTTTTGAACATTTGTATCATTTTAGAGCAAAAAATAATGATTTTTCTCGTTTTTTGTAAATAAATGGTATTTTTGCACGCACTAACTAAAACACTTAAAAATGAAATTAACTGAAATTCAAGATTTAATTAAATTCGTTTCTAAAAGCGGAGTAAACGAGGTTGAATTAGAAACTAAAGAAATTAAAATAGTTATTAAAACTGGTAAGCAAACTACTGCAGCTCCTGTAGTATACCAAGCAGCACCAGCACAAATTACAACTGCTCCTGCGCAAGTTATTGCAGCTGCTCCTGCTACTTCAGCTCCTGCTGCAGAAACTGCAACTCCAGCCGCTTCAAATACTGCAGCTGCAAATGAATCTAAATACGTAACTATCAAATCACCAATGATTGGTACATTCTACCGTTCTTCTGGTCCAGATAAAGCTCCATTTGTTAATGTAGGCGATGAAATCACTGCTGGTAAACCAGTTTGTATAATCGAAGCAATGAAATTATTTAACGAAATTGAAAGCGAAGTAAAAGGTAAAATTGTTAAGGTATTGGTAAATGATGCTACTCCTGTTGAGTACGATCAACCATTATTCTTAGTAGACCCAGCTTAATAATTTATTCTAGGTTTAAGATTCAAAATTCAGGGAATAACTAATCTTGAACTTTAAACTTTTAACGTTAAATTCTAAACAGATGTTTAAAAAAATATTAATTGCCAATAGAGGCGAGATTGCTCTACGTGTTATAAGAACATGTAAAGAGATGGGAATTAAAACCGTAGCGGTTTATTCTACTGCCGATAAAGACTCATTACATGTTAAATTTGCTGATGAAGCGGTTTGTATTGGTCCTCCTCCAAGCAGAGAAAGTTACCTTAACATGGCTAACATTATTGCAGCAGCTGAAATTACAAACGCTGATGCTATACATCCAGGTTATGGATTTTTAAGTGAGAATGCTAAATTCTCAGAAATTTGCAGACAAAACAAAATAAAATTCATTGGTGCATCTCCAGAGATGATTAACCAAATGGGAGATAAGAGTAATGCTAAAGCAACAATGATTGCTGCTGGTGTTCCTTGTGTTCCGGGTTCTGATGGATTATTGGAAAGCGCACAACAAGGTATGGAATTGGCTAAAGACATTAAATACCCTGTAATTATTAAAGCTACTGCCGGTGGTGGTGGTCGTGGTATGCGTATTATCTGGAAAGAAGAAGATTTTCAAGCAGCATGGGACAGTGCTACACAAGAAGCTGCGGCTGCTTTTGGTAACGGTGCTATGTATATGGAAAAATATATCGAAGAACCTCGTCATATCGAAATTCAGGTAGTAGGAGATGCACATGGTAAGGCTTGTCACTTAAGTGAGCGTGACTGTTCTGTACAACGTCGTCACCAAAAATTAGTTGAAGAAACGCCTTCTCCTTTTATGACTCCAGAGTTACGTGAAGCAATGGGTGATGCTGCTGTAAAAGCTGCTTTATCTATTGGTTACGAAGGTGTTGGTACTGTTGAGTTTTT
>JBBIUW010000555.1:0-2271 GCA_037440045.1 Sphingobacteriaceae bacterium | reverse complement strand
GTATTTCTTAAATCAAATCCAAGTTTATAAAATTGATTTACTTTTTCGGTATCGTTTTCAATTTGATGGATTTGATATAATAACGAATCCGTTACTTGGGCCACCCCAGCAAAACTTAACAGAATAGATATGATAACTAACTTCATTATTTACTGTAAATATAATTTGTTTTTAGTTAATTTAGACCCTAAATTCTATGTTATGATTCACTATAAATTATTTCTTAAAAATCCCCAATCGCACTATATATATGTTGATTTGACTATTAATAATATAACTACTCCAACAATTGAATTACAATTACCTGCTTGGAGACCAGGAAGATATGAATTAGGGAATTTTGCCAAAAATATCAAGAAAGTGGATGTGTTTGATGAACAAGATAAACCTCTTACTTATTTGAAATCCACCAAGGATTTATGGGTTATTGAAACGGGTGGGGCTAAACAAATTAAAGTTACCTATAGTTATCATACTTCCGAAATTAATGCAGGAAACTGCTATGCCGATGAAAATCAAATTTACCTTAACCCTGTACATTTATGTATGTATGTGCCAAACAGAGTAAATGAGGAACATGTGATTGAGTTAGAAATTCCTGATAACTATAAAATTGCTACTTCTTTAAAAGTCAATGGTAAGCACTTAAGCGCCTCTTGTTTTGATGAATTAGCGGATAGCCCTGTAATGGCAAGCGCTAGTTTACAATCTAATTTTTATGAGGTAAGAGGTATCAAATTTTGGTTACATTTTGTTGGAGAATGTAAACCTGATTGGAATAAGTTTAAAAATGACTTTGAAAAATTCACGGAAACTTCTTTAAGTTTTTGGGGAGATTTTCCAGTTAATGAATATCATTTTTTATTTCAAGTATTACCATTTAAATTTTATCATGGTGTAGAGCATCAAAAATCAACAGTAATAGCTATTGGTCCTGGTTATGCTTTAAATAGAGGTAAAACGTATGAAGATGTATTAGGTGTCTCATGTCATGAATTATTTCATACATGGAATATAAAATATATACGCCCTACAGAAATGTTGCCGTATGATTTTACTAAAGAAAACTATGCCAGAACAGGTTATGTTTACGAAGGCTTTACTACTTATTATGGCGATTTATTATTGTTAACAAGTAAGGTATTTAATACTCAAGAATATTTTGAAACGTTGGAAGAGCGCTTAACCAAGCATTTTTATAATTATGGTCGCTTTAATTTATCAGTGGCTCATTCGAGTTGGGATACATGGTTAGATGGCTATGTTCCTGGTGCACCATACCGTAAAACATCTATTTACGATGAAGGAAATTTAATTGCCTTTATGTTGGATGTTCAGATAATGAAACACACCAATAATCAAAAAGGATTAAGAGATGTATGCAGAGAGCTGTATGAATCGTTTGGTAAAAAACAAAAAGGTTATTCAGAAAAGGATATTATTGATTTATGTAATACATCAGCAGGTACCTCATTACAGTCATTTTTTGATAACTATGTATACGGAACCGAAGATTTTGAAACTCCTTTATTAGAATGTTTTAATTATTTAGATATTGATTTTATTAAATCGCCAAGTACAGTATTGAGTGAATCTATTTACGGTTTTAAAACATTAGATTTTGGAAATAATCGTAAAGTGTCTTTATTAGCTCCATATTCTCCAGGTTGGAAAGCAGGATTAAGTATAGGTGATGAAATTTTAGCGGTGAACGGATATACCTTAAAAAATGATTTCAATGATTGGATGCATTATTTTAAAGATTCTGAGATAGAATTAACCGTTTCATCTGGTCAATTATTAAAAACAATTAAGCTGACAAAGTCCTCTAAGCCAGTGACTTATTTCGATTGTTTTAAACTAAAACAAAAGGTTCAAGAGTCTGTAACTTTTGCAAAATGGTTAGCCTTAAATTCATAGACTAATCAACTTTTTGTTTATACTAAATAGGTTTATTATTAGATGTTTGTTAATAACTATGTCTCTGAAATTTGGTTTAAGTCCAAATTTGTCTTTTTTTTGTATAAATTAAATTATTTAAAAACTTAAAACAAAAAACATGGAAGAAACAACAACTCAAAAACCTCAAGGTAAAGGAATGGCAGTAGCAGGATTCGTTATTGCATAAGTAGCATTAGTATTTTACGTATTCGTAGCAACTGCAGTTACATTTGCAGCAGCTTTAGGTGGCGGATATGGTTTAGGTATTTTCTGGTTAGTATTAGCTTTAGCAGGTACAGGTTTATCTGTTATGGGTATGATGAAATTAGG
>JBBIUW010000554.1:0-2279 GCA_037440045.1 Sphingobacteriaceae bacterium | reverse complement strand
ACGAAAAAGAATATGAAGATTTTGTAAAAAGAAATTATTCAAAAAACAGAAGCAAATTAAATAAATTGATGATGGAAGAAGTTCCTGAATCATTTATTCAACGTCAGTTAAATGACAGTCGTTACATTAGTAAAGTAGTAAAAAACTTATTATCCAGTTTAGTAAGAGAAGATGATGAACAGGAAAGTACATCAAAACATGTTGTTTCCAGTAATGGTAATATTACAAGTGTACTAAAACAAGACTGGGGTTTAAATGATGTATGGAATGATATTGTTTCTCCACGTTTTGAAAGATTGAATGAACTAACCAAAAGTACAAATTTTGGAGAATGGACTAATAAAAATGGAAAACGTATTTTTCAAACGCAAATTCCATTAGACTATCAAAAAGGATTTAATAAAAAACGTATCGATCATCGTCACCACGCATTAGATGCTTTAGTAATTGCGTGTGCTAGTAAAAATCATATTAACTATCTCAATAATCAGTATGCAAAATCAGAAACAATACGCTATGATTTACAGAAAAAATTAAGAAGACATGAGCAAATTGAAATTACAGATAAAAAAACTGGAGAAAAGAAAAAAATAAATGTAGCTAAAGAGTTTTTAAAACCTTGGGACAACTTTACTATACAAGCAAAACAATCGCTGGAAAACACGATTGTTAGCTTCAAACAAAATTTAAGAGTAATTAATAAAACAGTTAATTATTATCAAAAATGGGTTCCTGATAGTAATGGAGTATTAAAGAAACAAATTGTAAAACAGGAAGGTAATAACTGGGCAATTAGAAAGCCTATGCATAAAGAAACCGTTTCTGGTAATGTATCTTTAAGAAAAATAAAAAACGGGGCATCTTTATTAAATGCCATTGATAACCCTGATATGATAGTAGATAAGTCTTTACGCAAAAAAATCAATCAACTTATTGAAGAAAAGTATGATAAAAAGAAAATCCAAGCCTATTTTAAAAATATAGATAATAAATGGAATGATAAAGATATTACAAAAGTCGATTTATATTATTTTGATCATGACAATGTAGCCTCTCGCACAAAATTAGATGAATCATTTACCTCAAAAGTTATTGAAGAAAGTGTAACAGATTCTGGTATTCAAAAAATACTTTTAAAACATCTTGAAAAATATAACAAAACTAATGGAGGTAAGATAATAGAATATCCCGAGTTAGCATTTTCACCAGATGGCATTGATGATTTAAACAAAAACATTATTACATTAAATAACGGTAAGTTTCATCATCCTATACAAAAAGTAAGAACTTACGAAGCAAGAGGTAATAAATTTAATGTAGGTATTAGTGGCAACAAAAAAGATAAATTTGTGGAGGCAGCCAAAGGAACAAATTTATTTTTTGCTATTTACAAAGATGAAAATGGTAAACGCAACTACGAAACTATTCCTTTAAACATTGTAATTGAAAACCAAAAACAAGGTGCTTTACAAAATATTAAACCCGAATTTTGCTCTGTACCAAACAAAAATGAAAAAGGAGATAGCTTACTATTTCATTTATCACCGAATGATTTAGTTTATGTGCCAACAAATGAGGAATTTGAAAACCCCAGCTTAGTTGACTTTAAGAATTTAACCAAAGAACAAATTAATAAAATATACAAGATTGTTAGTTTTACTGGAGGACGTTTATACTCAATTCCGAATCAATCTGCGACATCAATAGTTGATAAAACTGAATATTCGCAATTAAACAAATTAGAGACTACAATTGAAGTTAATAGACAATCAATACGCGAATTTTGTTGGAAATTAAATATTGATAGATTAGGTAAAATTTCAAATGTAATAAAATGATAAAACGTACACTCTACTTCGGAAACCCATCTTATTTGAGTATAAAAAATGCTCAGTTAAATATTCGTTTACCCGAGGTAGAGAAAAACGATTTATTACCAACTGAATTTAAACGTGATGCTTTAGCTACTATCCCTGTTGAGGATATTGGCATTGTAGTTATTGATAATCCTCAAATAACTTTAACTAGTGGGTTACTTCAAGCCCTGCAAGAAAACAATGTAGCCGTTATTATTTGTGATTATCGCCACATGCCACAAAGTTTGTTATTACCTATTGAGGGTAATAGCATACAACAGGAGCGTTACGAAGCGCAATTAAATGCTAGTGAGCCATTAAAAAAACAATTGTGGCAACAAACCATATCTCAAAAAATTAAAAATCAAGCGGCTGCCTTAGAAAGTAAAAGTCTAGTAGCTGATTATTTAATTCCTTTACACC
>JBBIUW010000553.1:0-2281 GCA_037440045.1 Sphingobacteriaceae bacterium | reverse complement strand
CTTCTCTTCCAAGTCCACTTTCTTTGATGCCTCCATAAGGCATTTGATCGTAACGAAGGGTAGGAACGTGGTTATTAATAACACCGCCCACATCTATTTGTTTAAAGCATTTGTTTAATTCTTCCTGATCATTTGTAAATACACCGCATTGCAACCCGAATTTGGTATTGTTAGCTTGTTGTATAGCATCATCAATAGTGTCAAATGAGTTAATACAAATTACAGGTCCAAATACTTCTTCGGCATACACTTTCATTGTATGATTACAGTTTGCAAGGATGGTAGGCTCAACATAATTGCCAGTTCTTTTTCCTCCACATATTAATTGCGCACCTTGTTGTAATGCTTCATTAACCCAGTTTTCAACACGAATTGCGTTTGCTTCATCAATCATATTAGATATATCTGTTGACGCTTCTAAAGGATTACCATATTTTAATTGAAGGGTTAAATTTTTTAATTCATTGATAAATGTTTCATATAAAGAAGCATGAACTATAAAACGTTGAGCATGAATGCATATTTGACCACTATATGAAAATGCCCCCATTAATGATTTTGGAAGAGCATCTTTTAAATCGGTACTTTTTGTGATAATGGTTGCGGCATTCCCTCCCAGTTCTAAAACAACTTTTTTCTTGCCACAATCATTTTTCATTTTCCATCCAATATCTGGTGAGCCCGTGAAACTTAATAATTTAAAACGCTCATCCGTTACTAACAAATTTCCTGTTTCTCTATCCATTGGTAAAATAGAGACTGCACCTTTTGGTAATTCTGTTCTGTCAATAATCTTAGCTAATTCTAAACAAGATAAAGGTGTGCGACTAGCAGGTTTTAAAATGATAGGGCAGCCACTGGCAATAGCGGGTGCTATTTTATGAACCGCTAAATTCATAGGAAAATTGAAAGGCGCAATACCAGCAATTAAACCAATAGGAAAATATTCAATAGTTCCTTGTCTTGGATCGGTGTTATTAATTCGGTTAAGAGAAAGATGTTCCGTGATTTCTTTTTTGCACTCTTCGGCAGCAATAAAAAAAGTGTATGCCGAACGTTCAATCTCTGCTAATGCATATTTTAATGGTTTGGCACTTTCTAAACTTAATATTTCTGCTAATTTTTTTCTGTTAGCATAAATTTCATTTGAAATTTGTTTTAAAATATTATGTTTTTTTTGAGGTGCTAAGCTTTGTAACTGGCTTTTAACGGATAGTGCTTTGATGATAGATTCTTCTAACGTGAATTTATCAGCTAAATAAGTTGTTGCTACTAACGATTGGTTAAATGGATTGCGAACATCAAGTGTTTGATTGGTGGTAATAAATTTACCCGCCGAATAAATACTATAATCTTTGGCTTGCATTATTTTTTAGTTAATGCTTTAAACACATCTTCTAATTTTTGTTCTTCCTTATTAAGCGTTAATACACTGATATTGTGTTTAACCGCATAATTAAATAATTCCTTACGTACATCTTTTTCTACATCAGAAATAATTTTCCAGGTATTTCCATCTATTAAAACAGCATCTTCAACACCGTTAATTGATTTTAAAGATTTTACAGAAACTTCTTTGTCAAACTCAACAGTAATAACTTGTTTAGTAGTGTTTTGTTGTAAAGTTTGAGTAGTATCATTAGCTACAATTTCACCTTTATTAATAATAATAACTCTATCGCAAACAGCTTCTACCTCTTGCATGATATGCGTGCTAAGCATTACTGTTTTTTGTTTTCCTAATTTTTTAATTAAACCTCTTATTTCTTCTAATTGGTTTGGATCTAAACCAGTTGTGGGCTCATCCATAATTAAAACTTTTGGATCGTGAATCATGGCTTGAGCTAATCCAACACGCTGACGATATCCTTTTGAAAGAGCACCTATTTTTTTATTTTGTTCTACTTGTAAGCCAGTAGCCTCTATCATTTCTTTTACGCGTTCTTTTGCATTTTTAATTTTATATAAGCCACCGATAAATTCTAAAAACTCTTTCACGTACATATCCAAATACAACGGATTATGTTCTGGTAAATACCCAATTTGTTTTCTAACCTCAATACTTTGCTCATTGGTGTTGAAACCACAAACAGTAGCAGTACCTTCGGTAGCAGGTATATAACAGGTTAAAATTTTCATCATGGTACTTTTTCCTGCACCATTGGGACCTAAAAAACCAACAATTTCATTAGTACCTATTTCAAAAGATACATTATTTAATGCTTTTTGGGTACCGTATAATTTAGTGATATTATTTACTTTAATAGACATAGTGGTAGAA
>JBBIUW010000552.1:0-2283 GCA_037440045.1 Sphingobacteriaceae bacterium | reverse complement strand
TGCTTGCAAGAAACGTTCCATACGAGCAGATGAATGCTCTGGTCCTTGTCCTTCATAACCATGAGGCAATAATACAACTAAGCCGTTCATACGACGCCATTTGTATTCTGCTGAGGTTAAATATTGGTCAACAATAATTTGAGCCCCATTAAAGAAATCACCAAACTGTGCTTCCCAAATCGTTAATGTATTTGGCGCAGCAAACGCATAACCATATTCAAAACCTAAAACACCATATTCACTTAATAAGGAGTTATATATTTCTAATTTTACTTTTGCATCAATATTATTTAATGGAGTATATTCCTCTTCACTGTCTTCTACCTTAACAACTGCATGACGGTGAGAGAATGTACCACGCTCTACATCTTGCCCGCTGAAACGAACAGGGTGTCCTTCTTTCATTAAGGTTGCATAAGCCATTAATTCTCCCATTGCCCAATCGTAATTATCGTTAGCAATCATTGCTTTACGATCATCAAATAGCTTTTGGATTTTATTGAAGAATTTTTTGTCTTTAGGAAGTTCAGTAGATTTTTTAGCAACTTCTAAAAATAATTTTTCATCCACTGCTGTTTTTGGAGAAGAATCAAAATCGCTTGCAGTAGCCATTTTTACGCCTTTCCAGTTTCCTTCTAAGAAAGAAGTAATTTTAGCTTTTTCAGTTTTCTTAGCTTCATCTAAATTGGCATCTAATTCTGCTTTAAAAGCTGTTTCAATTGCTTTTGCTTCATTAGCAAGTTCAGGGCTTTCAGATTTTAGTTTTTCAACATAAATATCTTTCGGGTTTGGATGAGCTGCAATAGCTTTATATAATAATGGTTGAGTGAAACGAGGCTCATCACCTTCGTTATGACCATATTTACGGTAACATAATACGTCAATAAACACATCCTTATGGAATGTTTGACGGAACTCCATTGCTAATTTAGAAATGAAACATAAAGCCTCAACATCATCACCGTTTACGTGAAACACTGGGCTTAATACTACTTTAGCAACATCCGTACAATATGTAGATGAACGAGCATCTAAGAAGTTGGTTGTAAAACCAACTTGATTATTAATAACGAAATGAACTGTACCACCTGTTTTATAAGCATCTAACTGGCTCATTTGAACTAATTCATATACTAAACCTTGTCCGGCAATAGCACCATCACCATGTAAAATAACAGGACAAGCTTTTGAATTATCTCCAGCGTGTCGGCTGTCAATTTTTGAACGAACAATACCTTGAACAACCGCAGCTGAAGTCTCTAAATGAGATGGGTTAGGCGTTAAACTGATGTGAACATTTTTTCCATCATCACTGATTTGATCTGATGAATAACCCATGTGGTATTTAACATCACCATCAAATAAAGAGTCTTCACTTGGTCTGCCTTCAAACTCAGTAAATACATCTTTATAAGTTTTATTCATAATGTTGGTTAACACGTTTAAGCGTCCACGGTGTGCCATACCAATCACGTAATCTTGGATACCTAAGTTTGCACCATGTTCCATTAATGTGTTGATAGCAGGAATAACCGCTTCACCTCCCTCTAATGAGAAACGTTTTTGACCAACAAATTTTGTATGTAAGTAGTTTTCGAAAACAACTGCTTGAGTTAATTTTTTAAGAATTACCTTTTTTTCAGGAGCTGAAAATGAAGGAGTATTCTTGTTTTTTTCCATGCGCTCTTGTAACCATTTCAATACTTTTGGTTCACGCATGTATAAATATTCAACACCAATACTTTGGCAGTATGTGTGTTCTAAGTGAGCAATGATATCTTTTAATTTAGCAGCACCAATACCAATCTCGCTACCAGCCTGAAAAACAGTTTCTAAATCTTTATCAGATAAACCAAAGTTTTCTAATGCCAGAGTTGGCTCATAAGTACGACGTTGACGAACAGGGTTTGTTTTAGTAAACAAGTGCCCGCGTTGACGGTAACCGTTAATTAAACCAATTACTTTAAATTCTTTAGTCACGTTTTCAGGAATTGCTCCACCTTCTGAATCGTAAGAAGTACGAGCAAATTCAAAGCCTTTAAAGAAATCACGCCAAGAAGCGTCTACAGAATTTGGGTCTTGAGAATACTGCAAAAATAAACTCTCAATAGCGTTTACATCGCTTGTGCCAACATAGGAAAATTTGTCCATTTTAATTTTCGTTAAAATAAGGGGCTAATTTAAGGATTTTAATGGAAAAAAGGCTACTTTTATGCTGTGAAACACATATTATTTTTAATATTCATTATATCTCCTTTTTTAGGTTTGTTTTCTCAAGAAAAC
>JBBIUW010000551.1:0-2285 GCA_037440045.1 Sphingobacteriaceae bacterium | reverse complement strand
TAGTGGGACAAAAAAATGTTCCGGATACTGTTTACACTGGTATATACATTACAAGTATTCATGACATTGATTTTAAGCAAAAGGAATATAGTATTAACTTATGGTTGTGGTTAAAATACAAAAACAAAGATTTTGATTTTATACAAAATTTAGAAGTACCACAAGCTAAAAGTTTTACTAAATCATATTCAACCTTAGACACGTCGGGAGATAGGGTATATCTATTAATGAAGTTGCAATGTGTCATGAAAGATTCGTGGAAGTTGGATAACTTTCCTTTTGATAGACAAAAATTAAGATTATCGTTTGAGAATTCTCAGTTTGATTCTGAAAGCCTAATATTTGCTACAGATACAGTTGGTAAACATTTTGACCCTCGATTTGTTGTAAGTGGTTGGAATATTGATAGTTTTAAAGTGTATACAAAAATTAAGGCTTACGAAACAGCTTTTGGAGATCCAAGTATAGATAAACCTCATTCAGAATATAGTGCTTATAGAGTAAACGTGGGGCTTAAACGCGAGGCTATGGGCTTATTTTGGAAAATGTTTATTGGAATGTATCTGGCTTTTTTTATTGCCTATGTTTGTTTCTTTATTCATGCAGATAGTGTTGAATCTCGATTTGGTTTAAGTGTAGGTTCTTTATTTGCTGTTATTGGAAATAAATATGTAATAGATTCTGCATTACCAGAAACATCTGCTTTTACGTTAGTTGATACGCTTCATGGGGTAACTTTATTTTTTGTGTTTATTATTATCGTGGGTACAGCATATGCTTTACATTTAGTGAAGAAGTATGATGTAACAATTGCTAATCGATTTGATAAACGCATGTCTATTGCAATATTGATATCGTATATTGTTATAAATCTTTACTTTATTTATCAGGCAAGTACAGGTGCTTAGTTTAATATGCAATTTTTAAAAGGTATACATCATATTGCTATTATTTGTTCCGACTATCAGAAGTCGAAGCACTTTTATACAACTATTCTGGGATTTAGTATTATTAACGAAGTATATCGCAAGGAGCGACAATCTTATAAATTAGATTTAGCATTAAATGGCGAATATTTAATAGAGTTATTTTCTTTCCCTAATCCTCCCAAACGAGTATCTCAACCTGAAGCTTCAGGACTGAGACATATCGCATTTAGAGTTGATGATATAGAAAATGCTGTTAAAGAACTTAGTAAGTTCAATGTTTTAACAGAGCCAATAAGAAAAGATGAGTTTACAGAAAAACGATTCACATTTTTAAGTGATCCAGATGATTTGCCTATTGAATTATATGAAATTAGCTAATCGCAAGTAAATCATTTAAATAATCTTGTTGTAAGTCTTCATGCAAGCCGTTTATTAAAGTATTTATTTTTTTAAGTTGTTGCTCATACATATTAATCAGTAATTGGCTTTTATGATAAGGTATACCAGACCCTTTCATTTTTTTGCAAAAATAAATATGTAGGTCGGTAGCTAAAGCTTTATCGTTTACATACTTGCAATATTTGGTAATGATTCGTAATAGTTTCCTCAAACTTTTTTTGACGTAGTATAAATTAGCTTGAGTTTTTAATTCATTAAAATGATCATCAATTTCTTCTTTAACAGCGGTTATAAAAGCAGATTTATCATGAGCTTGAAACAACAAGTAATCTAGAAATTCTTTATTGTCTTTTTTGTATTTACCTAATTGTAAACACAATTCAACTAATTGCTTTTGTGGCAGTTCGTGTAGTTCTTTTTTTAATTCACTGATGCTTGAAACTTTCATTATTATTGAAAAACGTTTGTGATATCGTCTGTAATACGTTTTGGTTTTTTAGTTTCGGCATCAAGTAAATACCAAGTTGTTTTTACTTTAGTAATGATGGCATTTGTTGTAATATTATATATCTCAACATGTCTTTCAGATTTTGCACCTTGAGGTTCAGTAACCCATGTTTTAGCTAATAAATGACTGTTTAGGTAAGCAGATTTCAAATAATCAATTTCATGTCTGCTTACTACCCACAACAACTGTTTTTGCATGCTGGATGTGGCAACGCTGCTCCAGTGTGCAATAGCAACATCTTGTACCCATTTTAAATAGGAAATGTTGTTTACATGGCCATTTTCATCAATATCAATTTCTTTAATAGAAATGGGATATTCAAAGATTTTATAATTCATTACTCAATCGTAATTTTATCGTATCTCTCCTCGCCGCGATTAATCATACGTAATAATAATCCATTGTCTTTGTCTAAGATAATGTTTGTTGAAATTGGATCATAACACCAA
>JBBIUW010000550.1:0-2289 GCA_037440045.1 Sphingobacteriaceae bacterium | reverse complement strand
AGCGCGGTACAATTTACCAGAAAAGTTAACAGGAGAGCCATGAGTTAAATGTCCACCATGAGACAAATCAAAACCTAAAATAGTATCACCAGGTTTAAGGCAAGCCAGCATTACCGCAGCATTTGCTTGTGCACCAGAGTGAGGTTGTACATTTACCCAAGCAGCACCAAATAATTCTTTAGCACGGTCAATAGCTAATTGTTCTACTTGATCAACTACTTCGCAACCACCATAATAACGTTTAGAAGGTAACCCCTCAGCATATTTGTTGGTTAATACACTTCCCATGGCTTTCATTACCTGATCGCTCACATAATTTTCGCTGGCAATTAATTCAATACCGCGTGTTTGACGGTCTTTTTCTTCTTTTATCAATTTAAAAATGGCGGTGTCTTTTTTCATATTCGTTGTTGTTATTGTTCAGTTTGAAATTTTTGGAATAACTTGTTAGATGCAATTATAAAAAATGCAACGAGTGGCGATTGAGCAATACCCATTAACCATCGGCTAAAGGTATATTCGTCTCCATCTAGTTGATTAGATATAAAATAGTTGTAAAGCATTGAAATACATGCCAAAGCTAATAATAATGCATAAATATAGATAACCCATTTAGTTATTTTTTTATCCACACAAATATGTTTTATAGTTAAATAAGATACTATTAAATAGCTTATAAAGTACAATATTGTTAATGGAAATTTAATGTAGTAAAGTGTATTGTAATCAAATTGATTGAAATAGGACAAGCTTGTAGGTAAAAAAAAGTCGTTATGATTGTAGTATAAAGAAAACAATCGATTATTAAGATTTACAAACAAAAACTCTCTGCTAAATCCTAAAATTGCAAATGTTGAAATGAAAATTAGATATTTTATTAAAGTTTTCAAATGGTTATTTAGTATTTGAAAATTTATTAACCCAAAGCATCCATAACCCAAACACGGCGCTATATGCTAAAAATGTAAATGTATAAGTATGATTAAAGTCTAAATATTCGTAATTATAGTTTGCAATGAGTGCTAAAGCAATGATTCTGATAATATTGATTGTATGAACAATTAATATTCCTAAAGGAACATACCATATCTTGTTTTTAGTATTTCCGGGGTAAGCTATAACAAATATGGCGAACAAGAACATGAGGGTGATACCATTGCAAGGTCCTCCAATCCACACACCATTTGATCCATCTATTCCGAAAACTTGCATATCATTAACATCTTTACTTGCAAATGTTTTGTATCCCATTTTCCCTAAAATCCATTGACAAAGATTAATGATTTGTCTAATAAAAAGTTGATCACCTTTGGTGATACGTTTTAAAATGAATTCATAGAGGAAGTAACAGCTTCCATACAATATAGAAGCTTTGATAATAAAATATTGAAATTTATTTCTTTTAAGTTTGTCTAGCATATTAAAAAACCCTCCTTGTTAGGAGGGTTTAAGACTTTATAACGAGTTTTTTTCTTTTTGATTAGAATAGAGCTTTTTACCTCCATAAATAGCTCCTGCAGCTATTAGTAAAGATATTCCCCCATCTATAGGGATGCATGGAGGAGGCCAACAACCAGGGTGACCACCTGTGCTACCACTATGAGGAGGCGGTGGTGGACCAGCAAAACCAAAAGTTGAAATTCCGACAACTAAAATTAATATGGATAAAAATTTTGCATTCATTATTGAAATAATATGGAGGTAAATGTACAAAAATAAATTGTAACAACAATGATAGTTAAAAATCGTGCCAAATTATTATATTTGTAATATTTAAAACTTATTTGTGGAACAAAGAAAGAACTTTTCGCCAATACAGATTAATGATTTCAAGATTATTTGGAGAATCATAACCAGAAATTGGTATATACCTTTGATAATTATCCCCATTTTTTATCTAATAGGGTTCTTTTATGTTTATAAAATTGAAAATATATATCAAGCGTCAGTAGAATTATTAAAATCAAATGATACATACTATGAAAAAAGCTTGATTACCGATCAGTTTTATGGAGGAGCTGGTGCAGCTAAATCATATATTGATAATTCGAATGAAATAAGAATCATTAAGTCTTATGATTTAATGAAAGAAACTATTGAGAAATTAAACAGTCAGTTGCAAGTATCATACTATTTAGTTGGTAGAGTAAGAACTACTGAGCAATTTTCAGGTAATCCTTTCAATGTAAAAATAAACAATATCAATCCATCGTTATTTGAATTGCCAATAAATTTTAAAATTATAGATTTTGAGCATTATGAGTTGAATTATTTTAATGGAGGTATTGA
>JBBIUW010000549.1:0-2297 GCA_037440045.1 Sphingobacteriaceae bacterium | reverse complement strand
AAGAATGTCATGTTTGTTAGCGTCATTTTTCGCGAAGGAAGTAGAATTGATGCAGCTCGTTTGTGACAACAATATGTATTTTGGAGGAAAATTTATTTAGATTTTACAGAGTAACAGTAAGACAGTAAAATACAAATTTGAAAATTCAATGGATTTTTAGATTTGTTTTAACTCTAAAATAAACAAATCAAATTTTGCTTACATTTGTATGTTTAACTAAATTCAAAATAAAACGAATTGCCCCAATACCCCAATGATTAACCCATGAAGCATTATAAATTCTTAGCGTTTTTGGTTCTATCATTGTTTATCTCTAAGGGATATTCTATAGATATTAGCACACCAGGCACACTAAGAACGACAGTCCCTAAAGAACAAAAAGACACCTTAACGAAGATCATAATTAGCGGAGTACTTGATGCAAGAGATTTTAAATGTATCAGAGACGAAATGCCGCGACTAAATTCTCTAGACTTGTCAAATGTACAAGTCAAGGCCTACACAGGTTCATTAGGTACTGTTCCTTCAAACACTATTTTTCCAGAGAATGAACTACCTCAATATGCATTCAGAAACGCAGCAAATAGCACAAGCGTATCTCCATCATTGAAATCAGTGATATTACCTTCTAGTTTGGCTTCTATTGGAAACAATTCATTTCAATATTGTAGACAAATTTCGATGATTACTATTCCTCAGAGCGTGACAAACATTGGGGCATACGCCTTTGCTAGTTGTAGTGGACTTTTAACTATAACCTTACCTGTTGGCTTATCAGCCGTTGGATCTTTCGCTTTCGGATCATGTACAATGCTAAACAACATTGTTTTACCTAATACTGTGACAACTCTAGGCAGCTATGCTTTTTCATATTGCAGTAAGCTAGTTTCCATAACCCTAAGTAATAAAATTACTTTTATAGGTGATGGAACTTTCAGCAACTGTAGCGAATTAGTAAGAGTTACTTTACCTAATTCAGTAAATAGACTTGGTAATAATGTTTTTTATAATTGTTCGTCACTGCTATGGGCAGACATGTCTTCCTCTTTAAATAGAATGGGGAATTATGTATTTTATAATTGCAATAGCTTAGGTAGAATTATTTTACCAGATGGAATAACCAATATTGGGAATTATACATTTTATAACTGTTCTCTATTGCTGAGCGCAAAACTTCCGTCTTCATTAATCACATTGGGGAGTTATACTTTTTACAATTGCACCAATATCACCGAAATAGTAATACCTAATGCAACTAAGTCAATTTTGGATTACTGTTTTGCAAATTGCACAAATCTAACAAAGATTTCGCTTGGGTCGAATCTCAAATCCATAGGGAATTTTTCATTCTACAATTGCAACAATCTTAATGGAGAATACTCTCTGCCCAATAGCCTATCATCATTAGGTCGAAGTGCTTTTTTTAACTGTAAAAACATAAAAGCTTTAGGAATCAATTCTGCCCTGACCTCAATTCCATCTAACTGTTTCAACAATTGTTCAAATTTAATATCAGTCAATTTTTCATCTTCAATTTTAACTATTGAAGATGATGCATTTAGTAATTGCACCTCTTTATGCAATTTAGTACTTCCGTCATCTTTAAAAGAGATTCGAAGCAGTTCATTTTCAAATTGTTTATCAATTAAAGGATCTTTAAATTTACCAGACAACCTTGAAAAGATTGGATCGGAAGCCTTCAAAAATTGTAATGCTATTACCGAAGTTAATGTCAACAAAAATGTTACCGAAATAGGAACAAATGCTTTTTTTAAATGTCAGAATCTATTATTTTTCAGCGTAAACGAAGAAAATAATAACTTTTCTAGTGAAAACGGAGTATTATATACAAAAGACAAAAGTATATTGATAAATTGCCCATCTACAATTAAAGGAACATTTATTATTCCCGATAAAGTTATGACTATTGGTAGCTATTCTTTTTTCGATTGTAATAATCTAAAAATTGTAATTCTCTCATCAAATTTAAGAAGTATTAAGAATTCAGCGTTTGAATCATGTAACAGCTTGGATAGTATCTTAATACCAAACTCGGTTGATTCTATCGAATACGGAGCATTTAGCAACTGTTCAAGCCTTAAATTTGTTAGATTTGGGAATAAACTGAAATCTATCGGGAATGCAGCTTTCGCAAGTAGCAATCTTACTGACAGCCTAATTATACCAACGTCGGTTTCATCTTTAGGGAATTATTCATTTTACAATTGTTCTAACATTAAAACTTTGAAAATGGACCCAAATACAACCGTTGGAGAAAATGCTTTTTTAGGATGTAG
>JBBIUW010000548.1:0-2297 GCA_037440045.1 Sphingobacteriaceae bacterium | reverse complement strand
ATTGTCAACCGAATATTAATAACAAAGATAAAATGTTTCTACGCATTTGCAATGCAAAATGAATGTCTTTCGCGAAGCGACATTTATTGCAAATGCTTTGATGTCCGCCCGCATAAGTTTTAGGTGCGGTTAGGTGCTGCCATTATAATAATTTATTTGCATCTACATCATAGCCGCACGCTTTTAATTCTTTTAAAATTGAAAATTTCCAATTACCATCTTTATCATATGGTATATAAATCACTCCTTGATAATCTGAAGGGAATTCAAAATTACTTGCTGTTTCAACTAGAGCAATTACCCTATTACGACCTAGCTTTCCAATAAAATAACCTAATTCTAATATTACATTTTGTCGAGCTCTTAGTTTACCTTCTTCTGGTTCTTGTTTTATTGAGTAACCATAGTCGTCTGCGGATAACAAAACAATTGAAAAGCCAACCTCAGAATGGTCTGTAAATTTCTCTATGATAGTCTTGCCTTGATTAGCTTGTTCGTGAAGAATAATTGGATTTAATGAAATCTTTTCAAGAACCCTTGCTACTGAAGCCTTCATCTCTTCATTATGTCCGTGTACTATAAAGATATTGTTGTTATGTTTTACCGCTGCAACTGCCACGAGTTGTTTATTGTTACTACTGTTTTCTAATTCACTAAGTGAAATATCCTCTAACATTGTGTCAATTAGGTTCACAATTTTATTCTTTCCACTTTCCCAACTTTCATAATAAGCACTCTCAGGCATACCGCTAAAACTAATTGATGGGCTAAGCGAAATTTTTTTAAGTGTGTCTTTATAACTACTTGCCATACCAAATATTTTCCCAATATACATTTCAAGCTTTTTACGTATGGCGTCTATAGCTTGATAGTCTTTGTATTTTAACGACACAACCTGAGGTCTAATGTCGGTAAGTAATTTATTTGATGTCGTATTGTCCATATGGTTGCACCTAACGTATCGCAAGCTTGCACAGTGAGGCTCGAAGCCGTTTTCTGCCGAAACTTGTATAGCAAAGCTAACTGCTTTTTAGACATTTGCAAAATGAAAATAATTGTCTGCCGCTGACTTTTGCAAATGCCTTTGTTGTCCGCCCGCATTGTGCAATTGCTTGCTGTTACCAGTTGGTGGCGGCACATAGTTCACGATTCTGTGTCTTTTTTCTTTTTCCAAACGTCTTTTGCCACTAAACGATTATTAATTTCATTAATAATGTCATGTGATAAACCTTTTAATGGGATTAATAGATATTCTGTTTCAGATGAATAAACTAAATAAAATTTATTTTCTACCAGGTCGAATTGTTTTATACTGTCCCAAAATAAGAATTCACTGTTGTCGCCATAGTATAAGCCAACACCATTTTCATTAATGATAAGTTGGGCAGAAGAAATGCCTTGATACTGGCTCGAAGTTATTTCTACAGTTTTTAACCAACGTGATCGTAAATACGCTATTTTCATATGCTTCCACAAAAAGAATAGCGAACAAATAAACAAAGCTAAAACCGGAACAAGGAATTTGTCAAAGTAGTAAAACCCTAATAGAAAAGAACCAAGCATTAATGCACAACCCACATATAAATTCTTCTTGTCTAAATAGCGAATTTGTTCTTTGTAAATGTCACGTAAATAATAGTAGTCTTTTACAATCTCAGGATTAAGTTCTATTTGGATTTTTAGTTCGTTCATGAATTATTTTTGTCTGCGGATTTTTGTCCGACACTTACTGGTAACGTATCGCTGCTAGGCGCTGCTTTTCGCAGCGAGTTACCGCAATGTTTGTTTATAGCACCAAGTTACTAATTTTTGAAACAAACAGACCTGCCCAATGAAAATTAATTTCTACCGAATTTGGGCAGTTGGAACTAACGAGCAAGAAAAATAGCGCTTAGCAGCTGTTAGCGGTAGTTGAGACCGAATGTATGTGAATACTTCGGCTTCCTTTTCTCAACGGAGTTGGCGCATCGGCATACCATTTCTAGCGAGATTGAATAATTCAAAATCATGACGCTAATCTGACATTGGCGTACGTTATTTTGAATGGTCAGGAAGTTTGCAACAGCAATAACCTAAAGTTTTTTATTCCCTTATACTTTTATTTTTTATTTACAAGTCCCGTTCCATTGACTTTGTAAATTTTTTCCTGTACCTTCGTTACATGATAAGTAATTAAAATGTTACTTACTTATGAAAGTGAACTTTCAACGCTCGTACCATTCATTACTTAGTTTTGTTACACAAAACAACTTTTACAAAGTCATGTAACGAAGCCTTAAAAAAATAAAAGCACCCTC
>JBBIUW010000547.1:0-2306 GCA_037440045.1 Sphingobacteriaceae bacterium | reverse complement strand
TTTAAAACTCACATTTCTCCCCATGTTATATATTCCTGAACGCCCAGTTCCGTTGTTTGGATAATTATCAAAATACTTTAATCGGCTCATGTTTGATTGATAAGCTACATCTGTTAAGTTGGTTACGAAAATCCCAACTGTACATATTGTAATTTCTTTTTTTGTACAAATATCAGTTCCGAATCCCACATCAAATAAGGTATATCCAGGTGTTTCAGTTTCAGTTTGATTGGCTAATAATACTCTGTTTTGTGTAGCATAATATTGCATCCCTATTTTAAAATAGGAGTGATGAAAACAGAATAATTTTTTTTCAAACTCAGCTCTTAGTTCCGAATTAGTATGCAGTGGCGGAATAAAAGGTAAATATCTATTACTATCATTGATAACTGCTCCGTTACCTCCTTTATTAAGTGCATATACCAATGAAACTGAATTTTCAAAATGCAACCAATCTAAGGGATGTGGATGAATATCAATTCTGGCTTCGCCACCATAAAGCTGAGCTTTAGTTTGCTTAAATTTGTAAACACTGTAATTGTTACCTGCTTCAGTGTATATAGAATCACCTCCTGTTAAACTTTGTAATTTCTGGTTGAAAATGTAATTATCTATATCGTTATTAAACAATTCAATACTTCCAGAGATATGATGACTGTCAAAAAACACACCGATATCTTCTTGTAAAGAAAATTCAGGATGAAAGTTCTCATCTCCCAACTGCTGAAATCCTGTGCCTGGATGCACCCCTTTTGCTGAAATTTCTGAAATATTAGGAGCTCTAAAACCCCTTGCAACGTTCGCTTTAACCAATAATTTTTCTGTTATATTATAAGTAATTCCTAAACTTCCGGAAAAACCTTGAAATGTATGCTTGTAATCATTGAAAATTTTTGTTGCACCAGTGCTGTCTGTTGTGCTCATTTCAAAACCATTGGAAGTATTGGTTTTAGTATATAAGGAACTGTTATTAAATGAACGATTATCATATCTTACACCAGCGGCAATATCCAGTTTTTTGATCTGTTTTTTTATATATACAAATGGACCAAAATCAAATAATGTGTAATTAGGAATTACAAATTCTGTCCCTTTTGTTACATCATTCATTTGATACATCCCATTAATCCCAATGGTTGATTCCCAACCTTTTTTTTCTGGCATATAAAATTTAACATCATAAGTAGCTGTTTGCATTTTTAAATATAAGCCTGCTATTTCTGGATTTAGAGGATGAGCAAATTCTCTTCTGACATTTTGTTGATATCCTATTTTTAGAGCTAATTTACTTTGTTTAATAAAAAACTGATTGTTTGAAAAAAGTCTGTAGTGTTGCACTCGTTGATGAATAGGCGAAATAGCGTATGAATTTAATTCTTCGTTAGTTACAATTGGCCTAATGCTATCCTCTTCGTTTATTTGTTTAGTAAACTTTCTGGTTAAGGAATCTCTACTTCCATCAGGAATTTCTTGTAAATTATCATACAAACTAAAATTTAAATGAGAGTATCCCCATTTTCTATTAAGCCCCAGGTATGCATCAAAATCAGTTTCTTTATATCCTGTATTATATACTTTTCCATCGTATTTGTTTTTATAGTTACTTGCTTCTTTTGATGAAGCTCTTAACCCAAATACGATATTGTTTATGTTTCCTGCAAATGATGCAGAACCAGCATATAAACCATTGTTGGTTTGGTAATTAGTTTGAATACTGCCTTTTAATGTGCCTTCGGGAGTTGTGTTTGCAGGTAGTAAGTTTATAACACCTGCTAAAGCATCAGAGCCATATATTAAACTAGCCGGACCTTTAACCACTTCAATTCTATCAATTAAATATTGATCTATTTCAATACCGTGTTCATCTCCCCACTGTTGCCCTTCTTGTCTTATTCCATCAAAAAGAGTTAGTATCCTATTATAACCTAATCCTCTAATATATGGCTTAGATACGTTGGGCCCTGTATTTAAAACATTAAGTCCAGGTGTTTTACTAATGGCATCAATAACGTTGGTTGAAGTGTTTTCTTCTAATGTTTTTTTGTCAATAGAAACCATGGGTACTGGATTACGTTTAATTTCTGTAGCTTTTGAAACACCAGTTACCACAACTTCATTTGCTTCAATATGAGATTGTTCCATTTCAATATCAATAACTGTAGTTGAGGATAAATCTATAGTTTTAATAATAGTTTGATAACCAAGTAATCTTATTTGTAATAATGTTTTAATAGAAGGCAAGTTGTTAATTTCAAAACGTCCATCGGCTTTTGTGACACTCGAACTTTTTAAGTCAGGGAAATATA
>JBBIUW010000546.1:0-2317 GCA_037440045.1 Sphingobacteriaceae bacterium | reverse complement strand
CCTGCAGGAAGTGCAGGGCAAGTTGATAGTACAAAAATTCGTCTATACTTTTATCCTGTGGGAACACCAGGTGTAAGAAGAATTTATGCATCTACACCTTTACAAAATTGGTCAATGGCCATTCCTCCAAATGCTATTACTCCTTATTCAGCTTATTATCCAACATCTGGCTCATTACCAGTGTCTTTATCTGCATTTGCAGTAATGCCTCACTCTCATTTATTGTGTAAAAGTATTATATACTACGCAGTTAAAGCAGGGATTGATACAATTCCGCTAGTGAAAATTAATAATTGGAATTTTGAATGGCAGGATTATTACACCTTTAAAAAATTAGTTAAAATTCCTAACGGTTACAGATTATATTCTAAGCATTATTTTGATAATACATCAAGTAATCCACATAACCCTAACTCTCCTCCTATAACAGTATATTCTAATACTGGTACTACTGATGAAATGTTATTTGATGGTATGATGTATTTATTGTATCAGCCAGGTGATGAGTTAATTGATATGCAGGCAATTATTGACGGTGATCCTTTATTAAATACAGGTGTTAAAGAACAAGACACAAAGGATTTTAGTTTAAAATCTATTGCTTTTCCAAATCCGTTTTCTGATTTAATTACGCTTCAATATTCAATTAATAATTCGGCGAGTGTAAGCATTGAAATTACAGACGTGATTGGCAAACAAGTTTTAAAATCTAATTTAGGCAAGCAAACCGAAGGTAATCATGTTTGGGAATGGAAATCAACAGACGCTAATGGTAACAAAGTACCTTCAGGTATTTATTTCTATAAAATAATGGCAAATGGTTTCTCATACGAGGGAAAAATTGTTAAGCAAAACTAAGTCGTTTTTATTTTAATAGTCTTAACACTATTATTACATTACATTTGTGCCTGCAAAATATATTTTTGCAGGCACTTTTTTTAAATCACCATAAATGAAAGTAGATAAATATATTGGTCAATCAGGTTTTACTTCGCGTCGTAAGGCATACGAGTTAATTGATGCAAAACGAGTTTTGGTAAATGGAAAAATAGCAACCTTTAGTACCAAAATTAAAGAAGGAGATGTAATATTAATTGATGGAGAAGAATTAAAAAAGAAAGAATTTATTCCAACTTATATAGCCTACAATAAACCAAAAGGTATTGAATGTACATCTGAAAAAATAGAAAATAATATCATTGATGCCATAGGCCATTCTCAGGCTATTTATCCAATAGGTAGATTAGATAAAGATTCGGAAGGGTTAATTTTACTAACTAATCATGGCGAGATTATTAATAAAATAGGTAATTCGAAATACGAGCATGAAAAAGAATATGTTGTTACTCTGAATTTGCCAGTAAGAACCACTTTTTTAAAAGAAATATCAGAAGGAATAGAAATACAAGGAGTGAAAACAAAACCTTGTGTTGTGTCAAAAGAACCCAATGCTAAACGTATTTTCAGAATTGTATTAACTCAAGGGCTTAATCGTCAAATTAGAAGAATGTGTAATGCTTATGATTATCAAGTAATCAAACTTCAAAGAGTGAGGGTAATGAATATTAAATTGGATAAACTTAAAATTGGCGAATGGAGGGATTTAACTCAGGAAGAGTTAAAAGAACTGTTTGCTCAGTTAAACTAACATTTGACTTATTTTATCTAATAGTTCACGAGGACAGTGTGATTCTTATACGAAAAAACTCTAAATTTACATCTGAACATAGTTTTTAGGATACAGGATTAAAATAGAAGAGAAGATGGAAAAATATTCAATAGATGCAACAGCAAATACACCAGATATTAAATTTGATTTAAAGAATGGTGAATTAAACATATCAGGTCGTTCTATTCCTGAAAACTCCTTAGAGTTTTATAATCCATTGTTTGAAGCGTTAGATAAATATTTATCAGACCCTACTCCTAAAAATGCTACTACATTAAATATTCAGTTAGAATATTATAATAGTAGTTCTTCGGCTTGTTTATTAAGTGTTTTTAAGAAATTAGAAAAATTTCATAAGGCATCTGGTACATCACCAATTACTATTAATTGGATTTATGAAGAAAATGATGAAGATATTTTAGCTGCTGGTAAAAATTTTGAGGGTATGGTTGACTTACCTTTTAAAATGATTTCTATTTCCGAAAATTAATTTCTAACTATTTCTGTATTTTTTAAAGAACCATACTTTTAATAAGTCTGCTGTGATTATGTATGCTGCAACGATGGAAAGCATCATACCTAAGTTTATTAATGGTAATGGAACCAATCCTACTTCTTGAGCTAATGGAGTGTAGGGTAGACCTATAG
>JBBIUW010000545.1:0-2323 GCA_037440045.1 Sphingobacteriaceae bacterium | reverse complement strand
TACAATTAAATTTACAGCTTCTTTTTCTTTGTTTGAAAGAGATGTTTTTGCATTTTGATAAGCCAGATATCTCTCTAATCCATTGTTAGAATAAGCAATGGTTGCATAAAGATTAGGAACAAAGCCGAGTGCTTTATTCAAGTTGTCGAAAATTAGTTGATTTGTTGGAGCTACCTGCTCTCTTGTTGGAACTGTAAAGGTTAACATTTTTATTTTTTAATTTATTTGTCATTATTGACTGTGCAAAGGTGCAATCCCTTTATACTTTTTCAAATGGACATATGACGCAAATTGGTGGACAAATTTTACGTTCAAACCCGGATCTGAATACTTGTTTATAATAAGGTATTAAAGAACTTATTATAAAATCGCTTGCAAATCCTCAAAAGTCACCTGCCGATTGTTTGGAGTAATAATTCAACCCAAGTATCGACCCAATACAAAGGATAATAAATATTGCAGTTTTAAAATCTACCTTAGTCTTAAAAAAATAGATATCAAATATAATTGTCAGTATTAAGGAGACTCCTGACCAAATCACTATTGCAATACTTAATGACATAGTTCCCAATGCTTTTTTAAAAGAGATTATTCCTCCTAATAAAAACAATACTCCAAAGATATTTGCTTCCCAATCTGATAAACCTTTTGATTTGGTCAAGAAGATATTCCAGATGGCTTCACATAATGCCGAGATAATCAAAAAAAATAAGCCCATTTTTATCGTTTTGTTTTAGCACTGTTTATTTGCGTTTCTTCTTTCTTATACCTTTAAATAATATGCATGTTTCTAATTGTAGCAAAAGACTCTCCTGCACTCCAAACACAAAAACCCAATAAGGCTAAATCTTTAATAATAAATCCATCTGGCAACCACATCCATTCCGATTTAGCAATCATACCCGGAGTTGTGAAAAGAAAGCTAAGGGTTACAAAAAAAATAATACTTCCCAAAACGCTACCATAAAATGCAGCTAAGGGAGAGTAGGCCCTTAAAGCAATGCCAATAGCTGCAATAATTTCGAGCACTCCAACGATTCTGGAAATTGATCGAATATCAAAAAAATGATACATCCAGTTAAAGAAAAAACTATTGTCGATAAAAGGCTTAATTGATTGCGCCTCAGTGGCTGTAAATTTGAATACCCCAAACGCTAAAAGAATATAAACGATTCCATAGCGACTAATAATTATCCCTAGTGTTGTAAATTTTTCCATTTGTTTTTATTTATTC
This sequence comes from Sphingobacteriaceae bacterium, assembly GCA_037440045.1. Classification (GTDB taxonomy): domain Bacteria; phylum Bacteroidota; class Bacteroidia; order B-17B0; family Aurantibacillaceae; genus UBA4416. Next base: position 1,089 of record JBBIUW010000545.1, on the reverse strand, counting down.
GTTACCAATTTTGTACTGATCAGTCTAATATTGAAGAAAAAAAAATTACCCTATTGCCTCTAACTGAAATTCAATAAGCGATTTTAATATGTTCTTATCGGGATAAACCCTTCGTGTTATATTGATACCATTCCATAGGTTTAATAGGTATTTTCCCAAAAGCCTGGCTTCAATCTTTGATTTTAATTCTCCTGTTTGTTGTGAGGATTTTATTTGTTTAAAAAAAATTTCTTCCAGCGCTTTTAAATGCTTACCAGCATTCTCAGCCAATTCTTCATCAATACCTGAAAATTCCGCAATGGTATTGCCGGCAAAGCAACCCATAAGGTGCTCTTCCTTTGGACAGTCGGCAAGTGACAAAAAAGCATCTTTAATTACCTGAATGGGTCTATTGCTGGCTTTTAATTGCTTCTTGAACCTGCTAAATAAATTCGTTTCATGAGAATTTATTGCATTGATAAACAATTCTTTTTTACTACCAAAGCTGTTATAAAAACTTCCTCTCTGAACCCCCATTGCTTGTATCAAATCTTCGGTACTAGTTGCTTCGTAGCCCTTTTTCCAAAATAAAATTGCCGCTTTATTCAGAGCCGCTTCTTCGTCAAATATTTTAGGTCTTCCTGCCATTTCTTTCATTAATAATGTGAAACTAGTAATTTTGTACCAATTAGTCAAATATTATTTAAAAAAAATTACCCATTATCTAGCGACATCCCATTAGGGTTTGTTTGTTCCAGAAAAGATTTGTTGCAGTTGCTAAAACTCAGTAGTAAAAACAGTGCTATGGTTATTTGGTTACCGAACCTTCCTATTTCTCATATAATAATCTAGTACATTGCTTATTTGATTCCCCAGTGCGCCATTGAATGAATTGGTTAGATCAAATATCTTATAGCTTGCATAAAACCCAAATCCATCTCTTATTTTATGATGTCTAAAGCTTCGTTTGTAACAACGATATTTTTACCTTTTACATGCTTGTCTAAAAAATTAATTAGTCGGGTGCTGATTGAAGAAATTTGATTTTCAGTTCCGTATAATTTTGGAGTAATTGCTTTTGAATTATAAGTAAAGTGATTACACTGAGGC
>JBBIUW010000544.1:0-2326 GCA_037440045.1 Sphingobacteriaceae bacterium | reverse complement strand
TAATTTGAGCTTTCCCTTGAAATGACATATTTGCAGGTCCTGCTTGATCATCTATCTTCTTAGATTTTTGAACTGCAATATTTGCAAGATTAGAAGGGATTTTAGTTACCTTACCAGCAACTTGAGCACACAGCAATCCCGAAACGAAAATGCTTGATGCAAAAAGTAATTGTTTTTTCATGATATTTTTTGGTTTTAATTAAACAACAGTTAATACAAACTTAAGCAATTTTTACTATATTTTACAATAAGTTAATAAAAAAATAACTTACAAAAAATCTACAATTTTTTCTAGTTGCATTCCTCTAGACCCCTTAATTAGTAAAGTAAAATCAACTATTGGATGCACCTCAATATATTGCTTTAAATCTTCAGTATTACTATAGAAATGATAATCTAAAAAATGCTCTTTTAATCTTATAAATTGTATTCCTACTAAAATTACTTTTTCTATTCCTGAATGTTGAAGTTGAGCTAATATTTTATAATGTTCTTTTTCAGAAAACTCACCTAATTCCAGCATATCCCCTAAAATAACTGCTTTGTGAGTAAACAATTGCTTTTGAAAATTATCTAATGCTAAACTCATACTGCTTGGATTAGCATTATAAGCATCTAGTATAACTGTGTTTTTATCTGTTTTTTTAACTTGAGAACGATTCATTTCTGGAACATAAGATTCTAAAGCCAAGTTAATATCACTTTCAGATACATTAAAATAATTACCAATACATGCTGCACATAATAAATTAATAAAATTATACTGACCAAACATATTTGTTTTAACCAGTGGTTGATTTGTTATTTCTTTATTTTTTTGGTTCCATTTAAATTCTACATATTCTCTAGTAGAACATAAATTACCATAAACATCAAACTCTTTGTTTTCGCCGTAATATATTTTTTCTAAATCTTTTCCTAAATCAATCAATACATTATCATTCCCATTTATAAATATTTTGCCTGACTTCTTTGCTAAATATCTATACATTTCACTCTTTCCTTTTTTCACACCCTCTTCTCCGCCAAAACCTTCTAAATGTGCCTTACCGATATTTGTAATCACTCCATAATCAGGTTCTGCAATTTCACATAACATATTAATCTCGCCTTGGTGATTCGCTCCCATTTCAACTATAGCCATTTCATGTGCCTTATTTAATGATAATAATGTTAAAGGCACACCTATATGATTATTTAAATTACCTTTTGTTGCATATGTATTATATTTTTTAGATAGTACAGCATGAATTAACTCTTTATTTGTAGTTTTTCCATTGCTTCCTGTGATTCCGATAATTGGTATTTTTAATTGACGACGATGATAATTCGCTAATTTTTGAAGTGTTTCCAATACATTTTCCACAAGCAAAATATTGGTATCATTACTTATTGATTCATTATCCACAATGGCATATAAACAACCTCCATCAATAGCTTTTTGAGCAAACGAGTTAGCGTCAAAATTTTCTCCTTTTAACGCAAAAAAAATTGAACCATTTTCTAATTTTCTGGTATCGGTAGTTATTTTTTGATTACAATTAATAAATAATTGATACAGTACTTCTATGTTTGTTTTTTTCTTCATGCCATAAAATTAAAAAGCCCCTTATCGTTTGATAAGGGGCTTGATATATAGTTTTCAACAAATTTATTTTCCTAAACCAACTGGACTACCAACTCGAACCATCGCACATCTAAATCCTAAGAAAGCTGTTGCTTGTCTTTGATCTAAGTAACGACGAGTACCAGGGTTCAACCAGTAAGCTCTATCTCTCCAGCTACCGCCTTTGTAAACACGAGATTTATCATTAATCAATGACGTTTTTGCATACTCATACATTAATTTATCTGCTTTTTCTCCATATGCATCTTCCCCATCCGCGTAGTATATACTTGAATTAACATCACCATCTAAATAACTGATGTAATCAGCAGTTTTGTAGTTTCTACGTTCATCTAAATTATCAGAAGAAACAGCTGCAGAAACCTCTCTCCATTTAACACGACCTGGTATATCAGATTTACCTTCAGCAGTTACGTTTTTGTTTTTATTCATCGCTTCTGCATCATTAGGCGCACCATTCATTGTAGTTAATACACTATCCATAACTTCTGTAGTTTCACCACTTACACCATGACCTCCTGGAGGGTTAACTTTATGTAAGAATTTTTGAAACACAGGACCATCAATGTTTGTTGCAATTGTACCATCTGTACTATCTTTAACTTGAGTAACAAATACATTACCACGGAAAGGTCTAAACTCATCGGCATCTTGCGCCGTAGAAGCTCTGTAAACGTCAATTACCCACTCAGAAACGTT
>JBBIUW010000543.1:0-2329 GCA_037440045.1 Sphingobacteriaceae bacterium | reverse complement strand
TTTGTTTTATAAAATCTCTTATATTTATTAATTATAATAAATTGATATGCAATCAAAAGCAACTAACGTAAAAGATTATTTAAAAGAAGTTCCTGAAGATAGAGCTCCCTATTTTAAAAAGCTACGGGACACTATTGTAAAAAATATGCCAAAAGGATTTGAGGAATGTATACAATATGGCATGATTAGCTACGTTGTTCCTCATTCTATATTCCCAGATGGCTATCATTGCGATCCAAAAATTCCCTTACCATTTGTAAGTGTAGCATCTCAAAAAAACTTTATTGCACTTCATCATATGGGCATATATGCTAACCCAAAATTATTAGAATGGTTTGTGGCAGAATATCCCAAACATTGTAAAACAAAGTTAGATATGGGCAAAGGATGTATTCGTTTTAAAAAAGCTGACCAAATTCCATATGATTTAGTAGCTGAATTAATTCAAAAAATAACCGTAAAAGATTGGATTAAAATGTACCAAGAAGCATTTTTAAAGTCAAAAAAATAAAACAACTATTAAATATTTCTACATGAATTATATCTTTAATGCTCTAATATACCTATCATTAATATTACCTTCAGGTATTTTTGCTCAAGGTTTTCAAGTAAACCTACAAGGACAACAACAACAAGGCATGGGTGGCGCAGGAACAGCATTTATGCAAGATGCTTCAGCACTTTTTTTCAATCCTGGTGGTGCTTGTTTTGTCAATAACAATTCTATCATAGTAGGAGTAACACCAACTATTGCTAGAGGGGCATTTTTAGATGCAAACACAAAACAAGTTTCAAGAACAAATTCTCCAGTTAGTACTCCTTTTGCAGCTTATGGACTCTTTGAAACAAAAGACAGCTCAAAGTTAAAATTAGGATTAGCAGTTTATACTCCTTTTGGTAGCACGGTTCAATGGGAAGATAACTGGACTGGTAGATTTGCCTTAACAAGACTTGAACTAAGAGCAATTTTTTTTCAACCAACAGTAAGTTATAGAATAAACAAAAAAATAGGTATTGGCGCTGGATTTGTTTACTCAAATGGGAAAGTTAATTTACAAAAAGATATCCCTTTAAATGATGCCAGTGGTGGTTATGCCCATGCGGAATTAAGCGGGAAAGCAAATGGTTTTGGATTTAATGCAGGAATTTATTTTCAACCCATAGAAAAATTAAGTATTGGATTAACCTATCGTTCAAAAGTAAATATGGAAGTAAAAGACGGTGAAGCAACTTTTACAGTACCACAATCCGTAGCGTATAATTTCCCTAATGGCAAATTTACGTCTAAGCTCCCTCTACCAAGTGTAACAACATTAGGTTTAGCTTATAAAGTAAATAACAAATTAGATATAGCATTAGATATTAATTATGTTGGGTGGAAAGCATACGATACTTTGTCATTTGATTATGAAAATAATACTGAAAAACTATTAGATACCAAATCTGCAAGAATGTATAAAAACACATTTGCCTTTAGAGGTGGAGCTCAGTATAAAATTAATACGCATTTCAAAGCTCGTTTAGGGTTAGCGTATGGTATTACTCCTGTTCAAAATGGATATGTAACACCTGAAACTCCAGATGCTAACCGAGTAAATTATACTGCTGGCATTAGTTACGAAGTTGGAAAACATTTACATATTGATGCTTCATTTTTATACACACATCTAAAACGAACAGACACCAATATGGAAACTAATTTAAGCGGTACATTTAAAACAAATGTTTGTGCGCCTGGTATTTCAATTGGTTATAAATTTTAAAAACGTATTACAATGAATATATATAAATTAACAAGCCTATCTGTTTTTGCTTTAATTATTGCAAGTTGTAATCCTAAATTTAACGAGCCAGATCCTGACAAAGGTAATATCGATGCATCAAACTATGTAGCCATAGGCAGCTCTATGACTGCTGGTTATGCTAATGGTGCTTTATATTATGACGCTCAAAATAATTCTTATGCTAATTTGTTGGCAGAACAATTAAAATTAGTAGGTGGTGGTGAATTTAAAATTCCATACGTACCTCAAAGCTCCATTGGATGTGGCAATGCAAATAATGCACCGTCTGTATTAGGAAACAGAACCGATTGTCAAAATGTGGTATCCTTAGGTCCAGTTAAAATAGCAACTCAAGGTGATGTTTCTATTTTCACAAACAATGTTTATAGTAACCAAGGGCCATTTAATAATTTTGGTGTTCCTGACGTTAAAACAATTGATGTAGATGTAAATGGATACACCAATCCGTTTTACACACGAATGGCTTCTAATGCGTCATCTTCCATTCTAACAGATGCTGTTGCGAAAAACCCAACATTTTTTTC
>JBBIUW010000542.1:0-2330 GCA_037440045.1 Sphingobacteriaceae bacterium | reverse complement strand
GGCTATGTCTTACAAATTAGCTAGCAAAGGCGATGCTGTTTTATTATCTCCTGCATGTGCAAGTTTTGATTTATTCCAAAACTACGAAGATAGAGGTGTTCAATTTAAAGCTGCTGTAAGAGGATTATAATCATGAAGGAGATTGCATTAGGTCAGAAAACATTTTCTATTAATAGAGAAACAGACCATAACTTTGAATTTGTTGCTACTATAAATGACGTCACGTTCATTAACGATTCAAAAGCAACAAATGCAAAACATGCTGTTGAAAGTATCAACTCTTTAGATGCAGAAATTGTTCTGATTTTAGGAGGCGATGATTTAAAAACAGATTATTCATGGTTTACCAATATCAATTACTATAACATTAAAACAGTTATTTATTACGGGCGTCGTTTCGCTGAAATAAAAAACATTTTTAATAAACATGTGATGGTAATTGTGGCTGATAATTTAGAAAGTGCTGTAGAAGTTTCGAAAGCAAAGGCTATTAAAAACCAAGCGGTTTTATTTTCGCCTGCTTGTCCTAGCTTCGACCCATTTGACAATTATAAGAACAGAGGCAATAAATTTAAAGAGCTAGTTCTTAAAGAGACTGAATAGTAACGTCACCCTGAACTTGTTTCAGGGTCTCATGAGATGCTGAAACAAGTTCAGCATGACTAAACTTCGGTTAAAAAACAAAATATAAACTAATGAAACAATTATCATACTTAAAAGGAGATAGAGTTATTTGGGCGATAGTGTTCCTATTGTCGTTGCTATCTATTTTGGTAGTGTATAGTTCGGTTGTAACATTAGCTCATAAATACAAACAAGGAAATACAGAAGCTTATTTAATAAAACACGCCATCACTATTTTAGGCGGTATCTTTATTATGTATCTCGTACATAAGATGAAATACACATTGTTTTCTAAAGTAGCGCAAATTGGTATTTTCTTAGTTATTCCATTATTACTATTTACCTTACTAAAAGGGGTAAGTGCTGGAGAGGCCAGCAGATGGGTTGAAATTCCAGGGTTAGGGTTAACATTTCAATCTTCTGATATTGCTAAAATTATACTTCTAATTTTTGTAGCGCGAACACTTACAATTAAACAAGGTCAATTAAATGATCTCAAAGCTGTATTTAAAGCACTTTTGATTCCTATAGGAGTTATTTGTTTATTAATTTTCCCTGCAAACTTTTCTACGGCTGCTTTATTATTTGTTTGTTGCTTATTTGTAATGTTTGTAGGAGGTATACATATAAAAATAATTTTACAAATATTAGGATTGTGTTTAGTTGGTGCGGTATTCTTTTTACTATTAATTTGGTATGCTCCAGAAAGTATACCCTTTGGTCGTGGTCCTACATGGAGAAGCCGTATAGAAAATTTCATAAAGGGAGATTCAAAAAGTAATTATCAAAGCGAACAAGCTAAAATAGCCATTGCAACAGGTGGAATAATAGGTAAAGGACCTGGTAATAGCACGCAACGTGCCTTTTTACCACAAGCCTCTTCCGATTTTATTTATGCTATTATTATCGAAGAGTATGGCATGGTTACAGGGCTATCTATGTTGTTCTTATATATGATATTGTTTTTTAGAGGGATACGAATATTAAGAGATTCAGAAAAAACATTTGGCGGATTGATGGCCGTTGGTTTAAGTTTTAGCTTGGTGTTTCAAGCATTAATTAATATGGCGGTTGCAGTGAATTTATTTCCTGTAACAGGTCAGCCATTGCCATTAGTGAGTATGGGAGGTACCTCTATTTGGTTTACCTGTATTTCCATTGGCGTTATTTTAAGTGTAAGCAAATCAAACGAAGATAGCATAGGAAAAGAAGAACAAGAAGTAATTACTGAATAGAACATTGTGTCAGTTCGAGCGGAGTCGAGAACAAACAATGTTCAAAACCGCATCTCGACTTCGCTCGATGTGACAAAATAGAAAAAAGGGCACAAAATAAAAAATGAAACCACTAAAAGTTATATTAAGCGGAGGCGGAACAGGGCATATATTTCCTGCTGTAGCTATTGCTAACGAAATAAAAAAGTTAGTACCTCATGCTGATATTTTATTTGTTGGTGCATTAGGCAAAATGGAAATGGAAAAAGTTCCTGCGGCAGGTTACAGAATTATTGGTGTTCCTATTGCTGGTTTACAACGTAAGTTTACACTAGCTAATTTAAAACTCCCTTTCCTTATTATACAGTCTTTATTAAAGACTCGCAAAATCGTGAGTGAATTTAAACCAGATGTCGTTGTGGGAACAGGAGGTTATGCTTCAGGACCATTATTAAAAGCTGCAACAGCAAAAGGAATTCCGGCATTATTACA
>JBBIUW010000541.1:0-2331 GCA_037440045.1 Sphingobacteriaceae bacterium | reverse complement strand
TTATGCTTTTGAGTTTCACTTTCAAAAGGTTGTTTGTAGGAGCTACCACTACCTGTTGATGATTTTGATGAGCCAGAATGAAAAGGATTATAATCAGGATTAACAGTTACAGTAGGAGCAGATACTGTTTTACTATAATCAATTTCAAAACTCATTTCGCTGTTAAAATCTAAACTAGGCGCAAGGTTTGCTTTTCCTAAAGCACGTTTCACCGCACTGTGTAATAGCGCATAAATGATTTTTTCATCCTGAAATTTAATTTCTGTTTTAGTAGGATGAATATTAATATCTATAAATTCTGGATTTACTTCTAAAAACAAATAGTATGCAGGGTGTGTATCATTAGCAATTAATTCTCTGTACGCTTCAGCAATGGCATGATGTAAGTACGGACTTTTAATAAATCGATCGTTTACAAAAAAGTACTGATCTCCTCTTCTTTTTTTAGCATTTTCGGGTTTGCCAACGTATCCTGATATTTTTACAACATCAGTGTCTTCATTAATATGTACAAGCTTACCTTGTAAATTTTTACTAAATAAACCAGAAATACGTTCAATTAAATTAGACGGTGGTAAATTATATAATTCATTCCCGTTACTAAATAATTGAAAATGTATTGATGAGTGAGGTAAACATACACGTTCAAATTCATCAATAATATGTTTTAGTTCTACACTATCATCTTTTAAAAAATTACGACGAGCAGGAATATTAAAAAATAAATTTTTAACACTAAATGAGGAACCAGTAGGAGCTTGACATTCTTCTTGACGAATGAATTTATTTCCTTCAATTTCTATTAATTGACCAACAATATCTTCTTCTCGTTTCGTTTTTAGTTCAACTTGCGCTACAGCAGCTATACTAGCCAATGCTTCGCCTCTAAAACCTTTCGTATGTAATTGAAATAAATCTTCTGCTTTTTTAATTTTAGAAGTTGCATGTCGTTCAAAAGCCATGCGGGCATCAACCGGGTTCATTCCAACACCATTGTCAATAACCTGAACCAATGTTTTACCGGCATCTTTTACAATGAGTTTTATAAAAGTAGCTTTAGCATCAATGGCATTTTCTAGCAATTCTTTTACAATAGATGCAGGTCGCTGAACAACTTCTCCAGCAGCTATTTGATTGGCGACACTTTCGGGTAAAAGAGTAATTACATTTTGCATGGCGCAAAGGTAATTTTTTACTTGATTTACCCTAAAAAAGAGCATTGATTTAGAAAATATTTAAAAAAAGTGGTTAATAAATTTTCTCCCGAGCATTTTTTGTTATATATTTCCGAAAAAATAAATAGGTTATGTCGACAAAAAGTAAGGCTTCGTCAAAAAATAAAAAAGCAACATCTAAAAAAGTGGTAAAAAAAGCAGCTGCTAAAAAGCCTGTTGCTACAAAGAAAGTTGTGAAACCAGTAGCTAAGTCTAAGCCAGCCAAAAAGTCGGCTGTTAAACCTAAAATAGCTCCAAAAAAAACAGTGGCTAAAAAGGCTGTGAAAAAAGTAGCTCCAAAAAAAGTAGTTAAAAAGGTAGTTGCTAAAAAACCAGTTAAAAAAGCTGTTGCTAAAAAGGTTGCTCCAAAAAAAGTGGTAAAAGCAGTTAGGAGGGCTGTTGCTAAGAAAGTAACTAAACCTGCTCAAAAGGTTACGAAGCCAGTAAAAAAGGCTGTTACTAAAGTAGCAGCTAAACCAGCAAAAAAAGTTGCTCCTGTAAAAACTGAAAAACCAGTAGTTGTAAAAACTCCTATTGTAAAAGCTGAAAAACCAGTTAAGGTTGCAAAGGCAAAACCAGAGCCTGTTAAAAAACAAATAGTAGCACCTACTACATTCAGAAATAATGATACAACACCAGTTTCTACCAAAGCAGTTAAAGAACCTGCAGGTAAGTTTGAAATGGAATTTGTAATTAGAGCTTCAGAAGACATGGTATTTGAATTTGTTAGTACTGAAAGCGGATTATCTGAGTGGTTTTGCGATGATGTAAACATTAGAGATGGTGTTTTTACATTTGATTGGGATGGGCAAATACAACAAGCTAAGTTGGTAAAAGAAATTCCCCCTCAATTAATCAGATATCAATGGTTAGATAAAAATGATGGCAGTTATTTTGAATTTAAAATTCAAAAAGATGAATTAACAAATGATATCTCTTTGATTATCACTGATTTTGCTTCAGATAAAGCAGATGAAGTTTCAGCAAGATTGTTATGGCATAGTCAGGTTGATAAATTACTTCACGTGCTAGGATCGTTCTTTTAATAACTGAAACTATACTTTCACTCGAATTAACGTTTTTGATTTGTGAAAAAAAGCTTAATTAGAGCATTATT
>JBBIUW010000540.1:0-2333 GCA_037440045.1 Sphingobacteriaceae bacterium | reverse complement strand
TTTTGTTTAGGCATTAATCCATGCCATATAGCATTTTCAATGTAAGGCTGAATAACCATAGTCGGGATGTATATCTCACCAATAGCAATATCTTCATTGACTTTCAATGAAAAATCAAATGGATCTTTGAATCGGATTTTCTCAAGTTCAATATACAGGGAGAGGGTTATTATTTCTTTTTCCAGAGAAATATATTCCTCCTGAGAATTATCAAGTACATTACGGATCAAGTGTGAAAATTTTGCAAGATAATCATAGGAAGTATATGCATCATTATTTAATACATAATGCTGGATGGAACTTATTGCATTGAAAACGAAATGTGGATTCATTTGGGCACGTACAGCAGTCATCTGAAATTCAGCAAGTTTTTGATTGATCTTTGTTTTTTCCACTTCTTGTTTTTTGATTCTACTAACTTGCCATCGAATAACAAAATAAACTAACAAAATAAAATTAATTACCTCCAAAGTAATGAACCACCATGTTAACCAGAATGGTTTAAGTATTTGAAATGTAAAAGAGGCAGGGGATGTGCTTTTTATTTTATCATTATTGAGTGCATAAACCTGAAATGTATAATTACCAGGAGGAAGGTTAGTATATTGACATTGTCCTGTTGTTGATGATTTCCACTCGGATTCATATCCATTTAAACGATATACAAATTCTTTCTTGTCAGTATATTTAAATGTAATACCTGTAAATTCAAACGTGATATTGTTTTTGTTGTATTTTAATACCGGGGAGTTTGAAATATTTACAGAGCCATCGTTAATACTCACAGATTTAATGTATGTTAGTGGCGGGACTGTATTGGGGAGCATTTTATCACAGTCAAAATAGAAAAGATGTTCTTTGGCTGAGCACCATACTTTATCGTTGAAAACCGTAAGATGTTCAATTTCTAAACTAGGTAAACCATGGCTGCTGTTAAATCCATAAATTACAGCATTTTCTAATCCCTGTTTTGTAACAATCTTATTTAATCCATTATTAGTGGCTACCCAAACATTTCTGTTTTTGTCAAAATCCAATTCATTTATCTTGTTTGAGTTTAAACCCTTTTTTTGATTGAATTCAAATAGTCTCTTATTCGAATAACAAAATAACCCCTTTTCATTGGTAGCAATCCAAAGATTTCCTTGATCATCCTCTACCATATCATTAATGCGGGCCTTTAATTGAGGGTATTCTTTTAGATAAGGCAAAAATGTATCGTTTTGATATTGATAGATTCCTTCATTGTTTCTTGAGCCGATTAACAAGGTTTTGTTTTTTAATTGGAGCAGGCATTTGACAAAAAATGGCGGAGAAATAGGTAACGCATGTTTTTTTCTATCTAGAATAAATATATCATTAAAGCTATTAATAGCGAAAGAATCCTTGTCTAATTGAATGATGCTTTTGACTGGAATATTTGGGTTGTGATTTAAACGATGATCTTCAATAATATGAACATTTTGATTCTCAACTAATATAAGATTAGAATTTATTCCATAAAAGGAAATATTCGGTTCATGAAATATGTATTCTAATGAATGAAATTCTGTGTTTTCACCTATTTTTATTTCTGAAATCGAAGTAACATTGTTTTTATTAACGGTAATCGTTTTTTTTGAAGTTAAGCCAACATTTAATAATTCGTCTGATTTATTTAAATTGCATATACCTTCATCAATATTGCCTATTTCTATTAAATTTATATTTACAGATTTAAAAACTCCTTTTTTTAACGAACAAACCCAAATATTGCTCTCATTATCGATAGTGACATCAGATATTTTCACGTTTTTTAAAAAGTGAACAGGGTTATAGTTTAAATTGGATTTTTGATAAAAATATCCTCCATTTTCAGTTCCTATCCATAAATTGTCATTTTTATCTTGTTTGATAAATATTATTTTGGAAGGGAGATTATAATATTCGATTATATCTGTATTTTGATTTAAGACAGTTAGTTGCTTATTAAAGGGAATTAAATATTCATTGTTCGATGTTATACAGACGAGATTATTAATCGAATTCAAAGAGAAGTCCTTAAGCTTTATTTGTGTCTTTTTATTCGAATCAAAGTCGTAAAAGCTAAGAGTGCTTGATATCTTGTTTGGCTTTTCCAGTCCAGTTCCAGTTAATATTTCCCTGTTATTTAGCTTATTTGTAAACACAAATGAGGTGCAGTCTTTTGATTTATTAACAATCACTTTTTTGTAATTATTTTGAGGAGGGATTTTAATCATAAATCCATTATATCCACAATAAAGAGTGTCGTTTTCACCAATAAAAAAATTCGAAATGTTTTTTTTATTGCAAATCAAAAGTAGTTCAGCATT
>JBBIUW010000539.1:0-2335 GCA_037440045.1 Sphingobacteriaceae bacterium | reverse complement strand
TACTTGGCGTTTTTTATTTATTCAAGAATTTCTATTTAACACCTTTTAAGACTAAAACTATCTAATATTTGTGCTATTTCATGTAAAAGTGTAAATTCGTGGTTCAGAAAAATAATGAGTTTAATAGATCAAATAGACAAGCTAAAAGTGCCGCAGCATATTGCTATTATTATGGATGGTAATGGACGTTGGGCAAAACAGCACGGTGAAAATAGAATCTATGGTCATTATGAAGGTGTAAACTCAGTTAGATCTGTGGTTGAGGCTGCTGGAGAAGTAGGGGTAAAGTATGTAACTCTCTACGCATTTAGTACCGAAAACTGGAACAGACCAAAAGAAGAAGTTGATGCATTAATGGAATTGTTGGTTTCAACAATAAGTGCAGAAACACCTCAATTAAATAAAAAAAATGTACGCTTACAAGCTATTGGTAATTTAAAATCATTGCCACCCGCGTGTTTACAAGAATTAAACGAATCTATAGAATTAACTTCTAAAAATACAGGATTAACTTTAGTGTTAGCGTTGAGCTATTCATCTAAATGGGAACTGATAGATGCCATTAAGCAAATTTCATCTGATGTAAAAAATGGAACATTAGCAGTTAATGATATTGATGAAAAACACATAGAACAATATTTGTGCACGAAGCATATTCCAGATCCTGAACTTATGATTAGAACTAGTGGCGAACATCGCATTAGTAATTTTTTATTATGGCAATTGGCTTATGCTGAATTTTATTTTACAGAAAAACTGTGGCCAGATTTTCGAAAAGATGATTTGTATGAAGCCATCCTTAATTATCAAAACCGCGAACGCCGCTTCGGAAAAATAAGTGAGCAATTAACTCAAACTAAATAATGACATTTTTAAAATATTTCACTTTATTTTTCTTCCTTGTTTTTTGCAAAATTAGCTTTGCTCAAATAGTGCCTGTTGAATCTACTTCGGTAGAATCTTTAGATTGGGCTAAACCAAAAGAATATACAATTGCAGGTATCGAAGTAGAATGTTCAGAATACACCGATAAAAACATTGTGAAACTTTTATCTGGTATTACATACGGAGATAAAGTTCAAATACCTGGAGATAAAATTTCGGAAGCAATTAAAAATCTATGGAAACAAGGTTTGTTTGAAGACGTTAAAATTTATTTGGTTAAAACAATAGGTAATGATGCGTTCTTAAAAATTGCTGTTGTAGAAAAACCAAGACTATCTAAGTTTTCTTTTAGAGGAAAAGTGAAAAAGAATGATGCTGATGAAATCAGAGGGAAGATAAGATTAGTGAGAGAAAAAGTGGTTACAGATTATACTTTAGGATACATCAAAAATATTGTTAGAGATTTTTATGTTAATAAGGGGTTTTATCATGCCGAAGTTACTATAACAACAGAAGCAGACAAAACAGCTAAAACCCCACATGTAATCGTTTATATTAATGTGAAAAAAGGAAAAAAAGTTCGCATTAAAAACTTAAATATCGAAGGTAATACCGTAGTTAAAGATTGGAAATTACGTAATAAAATGAAAGATAGTAAGCCTTTCAGATTATATACATTTTGGAACTCAGGAAAATACCTAGAAGATAACTTAGAAAAAGATTTACCTACTATTATCGAAAAATATAATAGTAAAGGTTATAGAGATGCCAGAATTGCAAAAGACACTGTTTATTTTGTAAAGAAAAACAGAGTAAATATTGATATTTCAATCGAAGAAGGTCATAAGTTTTATTTTGGAAATATCAAATGGTTTGGTAATGCAAAGTATCGTAGTGGGCAGTTAGATACTATCTTAAATATTAAGAAAGGTGATATTTTTGATCAATCTGAACTTGACCAAAAATTATTTATGAATCCAAATGGATATGATATTTCATCATTATATATGGATGATGGTTATTTGTTTTTTAATGTTCAGCCACAAGAGGTTAATGTTCATAATGATACAATTGATATTGATATTCATATTGCAGAAGGAAAACAAGCTACGATTAATAAAGTTACCGTAATGGGTAATACAAAAACAAACGATCATGTTATCTATCGTGAAATTAGAACACGACCTGGTCAGTTATTTCGTCGTTCCGATATTATTCGTACTCAGCGTGAATTAAGCCAATTAGGTTATTTTGACCCTGAAAAATTAGGAGTTACACCTACGCCTAATCCCGCTGATGGAACTGTAGATATTGAATATAAAGTTGAAGAAAAACCATCTGATCAGGTTGAATTATCTGGAGGATGGGGCGGCGGCCGTGTAGTAGGTACATTAGGCTTGTCATTCAATAATTTTTCTATGAAAAACATTTTCAAACCATCAGCTTGGAG
>JBBIUW010000538.1:0-2336 GCA_037440045.1 Sphingobacteriaceae bacterium | reverse complement strand
AACCCGATTAAAAAATACAGGATTGCTTACTTACAGATGGGAAGAAAGCACATCGGGACCTCCACGTAAATACTATATGCTTACCGAAATTGGCACAACGTATTTAAAAGAATTACATCTATCGTGGTACGAACTCGTAGATGCTGTTAATAAAACCATTAATAAACAAGATTAAAAAAATTACAATGAATAAAACGGTAACAATAAATATAAGTGGCATTATCTTTCATATAGAGGAAGATGCTTACGATAAGTTAAATAAATATTTAACAACCATAAGAGGTTATTTTAGCAATGCAGAGGGTGGTAACGAAATTATGAGTGATATTGAGGCTCGTATTGCCGAAATGTTACAAAGTAAAACAAGTCCAATTAAGCAAGTTGTGTTAATGAGCGATGTGGATTATGTGATGGATAGTATGGGAAAACCTGAAGAATTTGCAGGAGAAACATCTGAAAATGCTTCTACTGAAAATGAAACTAAAGAGAATACTTACACTTACAGCGAACCAATTAAAAAACGATTGTATCGCGATGGTGATAATAAGGCAATTGGAGGAGTTTGTTCGGGAATTGCAGCATATTTTGATGTAGATATTGTATGGATTCGTTTAGGGATGCTTCTATTGACATTTGCTGCAGGAATGAGCCTTTGGGTATATCTTGTACTCTGGCTGGTTATTCCAGAAGCTAAAACAACTGCTGAAAAATTAGCGATGAAAGGCGAAAGAGCCGACATTAATAATATCTCAAAAACGGTAAAAGAAGAAGCAGAACAGTTTAAAAAACGTATGGAAAAATACGGTGAAGATTTTAAAAATAGTACTTCAAATTATAAAGACGTTCCAAGAAATTCAGTTGAGAAAGTTGTTGATTTTTTAGGGGATATTTTACTGATTGTTGGGCGAGTGTTTTTGAAATTTTTCGGAATTATTTTAGTTATTGTAGGAGTTGCTTTATTCTTTTTTTTATTCATATCAGTTTCAGGGATTTCATTTGCTTCAGGAAATATAGATTTTAATCAATGGATAGACTTATTATTATTAGATGGAAAAGATTTTTATTTTGGGTTAATAGGAATAGCAATTTTTATTGGAATTCCTATTATCATGATGATTTATGGAGGTATCAAAATCTTATTTAAAATTAGATACGCAAACCGTTGGGTGAATTTAAGTGCAGGAATTATTTGGTTGTTTGGTTTTATGTTAGTGTTATACGTGGGAATTAAAACTGGTAGCGATTTTAATAAAACCGCAAAAGTAAGAGATAATATACCCGTAACTCCATACAATACTCTTTATCTAAAAATGAAAGAAATACCTGTTAATACCCAAGAATTAAATGTGAGTGATGAAGACGAAGAAGGGGAAAGAAATTACAGATCGAATAGAAGAGGAGATAATGATTATATTATTGGAACCAATAAGGGTGTTAAATATCTATTAGGTCATCCGCAATTAAATATCATAAAATCTCAAACCAACGAAATTCAATTGGTAGTTGTAAAAGAAGCAAAAGGTGGAGATAAGTATACAGCTACTGAAAGAGCAAAAAATATCTCATATAATGTTTTCCAATCCGATAGTGTGTTAGAGTTTGATAACTTATTTCAAGTTGATAATGCAGATAAATTTAGAGTACAAGATATTACGGTAATTTTAAAATTACCTGTAGGTAAAATTGTTTACCTAGATAAATCATTAGAGAATTTAATTTACGATATTGAAAACGTAACAAACACTTACGATGGAGATATGGTAAATCGTAGATGGATTATGACCGAAAATGGCTTGAAATGTTTAGACTGTGATGGACTTGATGTAAACGAGGATGAAGAAATTAATATTGAAAAAAATGTGAAGATTGATGTGAATGGTGTAGATATTAATGCTAAAGATGCCAAAATTAAAATGGATAGTACTGGCGTTAAAATTCATTCAAAAGATGCAAAAGTAACTATTGATAAAAACGGAATTCATGTTGATTCTAAAGAAAAATAAAAAAGGTTTTAATTAAACAACAGTGTTAAAATCATTTTTGCGCCTGGGTTATAATGCCTGGGCGTTTTTGTTTAATAAACATGTTAATTACTATCCTAATAAATACAGAAGGTTTATTTGAAAACTGGATTTAATTTGTATTTTTGTTTATCTTAATTTAGTTGAAAGAGCAACTCGCTATCCTTTTACTATTTTAGAACTAAACAATTAAAACAAAACTGCATGAAAAAAACATTTACTTTTATTTTAACATTAGCTATTCCTTTATTTTCTTTAGCACAAACACAAATCACAAACGGAGGATTTGAAAATTGGGATAATGTGGGAACAGTT
>JBBIUW010000537.1:0-2348 GCA_037440045.1 Sphingobacteriaceae bacterium | reverse complement strand
ATCGGCTGTAGCAGTAGCTTCGTATAATAGTAAACCATCTATCTTAAATGTATCGGGCGCAACAGTAAATTATGGAGCAAGTTATCCTAAGGGAGCTATTTCATCATTTAGTAGTCATGGGCCAACTACTGATGCCAGAATAAAGCCAGATATTACAGGGCCGGGGATGATGGTTGTTTCTTCTATTAATTCAGTAGATCCTGAGTTTGCTGTTGGAGGTGCAAGTTATAATCGAGTTGTTTCAACATATACCTCTCCTGTAAATGGAAATAATTATTCTTACGCAGCATTGCAAGGTACATCTATGTCATCGCCATTTGTAAGTGGAGTTATCGCATTATTGTTGGAAGCCAATCCTTCATTAAACCCACAACAAGTTATTGCAATTTTAGCTAATACTGCTATTACCGATTCGTATACTGGTGTGATTCCAAGTGGAGGTAATGCAACTTGGGGTGCAGGGAAAGTAAATGCGTATAGTGCTATAAAACAAGTATTACAGGGTGCTGGTATTTATCATTCAGATAATACGCCTTTACATGTGTTATTATTTCCTAATCCAACAAAAGGCAATTATTCTATTGAATATCAAAGTGAAATTTCAGAAAATATTTCAGTAGAGATTACAAACGCCACTGGACAAAAATTAATTACTGAAACATGGAAAGCGCAAGTTGGTACAAATAATTATTCAATTGATTTAAGTGCTTTTGCTTCAGGAGTGTATTTTACTAAAATCACAAACTCTAAAACAAGTTTCACTATCAAAATTGTAAAGCAATAACTATTACATGATAGAAGGACTTAACATTGTTTTTGAAGATGAGGTTTTATTGGTTTGTGATAAACCTGGAGGTTTAATGGTTGAGCCTGATAGAAATAATTTTCCTAATCTATTAAATCAAGTTAAGAAATATTTAAAAGAATCAACTGGAGAAAATACACCTTACGTTCAACATCTACATCGTTTGGATAGAGTAACAAGTGGTTTAGTATTGTTTACTAAAAAAAAAGAGTATTTAAGATATTTAAGCGAACAATTTGCACAACGAACAATAGATAAACAATATGTGGCGCTTACAGATAAAGCGCCAACGGAATTAAAAGGTACATTAGAACACTGGCATCGAAAAGAAAAAAAGAAAGCAGTATTAGTTTCAGAAGGTACAGAATATGCTGAACGTGTAAAGTTAGATTATACAACAGAGCCGTGTGGTAATTATTTTATTTGGTATATAAAATTGCATACAGGAAAATATCATCAAATACGAGTGCAATTATCGAGTTTAGGTTGTCCTATCATAGGTGATGAGATGTATGGTTCAGTTAAAGACTATAACCCAAATGCCATAGCACTGCATGCTTCTAAGCTAGTAATTACACATCCTGTAACAAAGCAAAGCATCACCTTTGAGTCTCCAGTAAAATTCAGTATAGATTAATTGTTTTCTTTTTCTTGCTGTTGTTTAACAATTGTTTTAATTGAAACGTCATTTATTAAAACATCTCTTAATACAGCATCTCCATGCTTTACGTTAACCAACGCATAACTGATTTGAGCAGTATCTCTTGTTGATTCTCGATAAGCTATTTCAGCTTTTGGAGCCTTTGATTCTTCCATGTAATATTTTTCAAATGGATATTCTAAGTATACAAAACTTTCATTGTATCGGTTATAGTAGTTTACTTTACATTTTACAAAATCATCTGTGTTTTCTGGTTCAAAATGAGAAATAGATTCTATTTTGGCATACCCAGCAGAATCATGAGTAAGAGTAACATATACTATTTCTCGTTCTTTCCATGTAGTGTCAACTAATTGCTGAATTTTATTTTGCTCAAATCGTAAGGTGATGTATTTCCCTCTAAATGGGTCATTTGGGTCAACTGGCTCTGTTTTAAATTTAAATTCCTTACCGGTTTTAATAACATCTTCGCTGTCAAAAATCATTTTGGCAGGAACAAATAATTGTACTGCTGCTACAATACAAAAAATAATGAGTAGTAGTTTTTTATTTGCCATTTTCTTTTCTTTTTTTAAGCATTAAAAAATTAGCCAGAAAGAACCCGATTCCAACACTTACAAACAGTATTCCTCGAATTACATAACTCATATCTGTATCAAAAAACCGACAAATTACCAATGTAGAAATCATTAGTAATCCATAATTTAAAATGCCAAGATGGTCGGTTTTTGCACCTTGGCGTATATTTAGTATACCAATAGCCATAATTAATAGGTTTATTAATACAGTTGGTATTTTAGTATATAAGCCAATTAAGAAGATAAAAGGAAAGAGAATAAATACAAACGAGGTTAAATTAAATTCTTTATGTGCTATATGCTG